>JASFUG010000034.1:0-14897 GCA_050050395.1 Nitrospirota bacterium | reverse complement strand
CGCCCCGTGCCTGTGAGCCTTGGCACTCCTATCCGCCCCTGCTGCTGCTCACCGGCGCGATCCTTCTCATGTCCCCGCGACCGGCACCGTTCCGTCGGCGGAACGTGCGCTCGTGACGGCGCCCGGGTCGTCCTTGCCAGCGCGTCGTGGCGGCGGTGTTCATCCGCGTTCATCTGTGGTTTTGTTCCCGCCGATCGCACTCTGACCGCCCCCCTTCTGCGCCCCGTGAACCTCGCCTTCTCCACCAACGCCTTCACCCGCCACTCCCTGGAAGCGGCGGTGGAGGGCATCGCTGCCGCGGGCTACCGCTCGGTGGAGATCCTCGCCGACCGGCCCCACCTCTTCCCCGTGGGGTGCGGTCCGACGCGCATCGCGACGTTGAAGCAGCGCCTCGCCGACCTCGGACTGACCGTGTGCTGTCTCAACGCCAACACCGCCGTGGGCCTGTACCGCGATCCGCCGCCCGAGCCGCTGTTCGGCCCGGGCCTGTGCGAGCCGGACCCGTCGCGCCGCACCGCGCGCGTCGATTACACACGGCGCTGCCTTGACCTCGCGGCCGAGCTGGGTGCCCCGTGCATCACCATCACCAGTGGCCGGGCCCAGCCCGGCTGCCCGCCGGAGCGGGCCGTGGACCGCTTGCGCGAGAGCCTCGTCGCGCTCCTGCCCCACGCCGCGGCGGCCGGTGTGCGCCTCGCCATCGAGTACGAGCCGGGTCTGCTGATCGAGCGCGCCGCCCAGGCCGTCGCCCTGTTCGAGGGCCTGGCGAGCCCGTGGCTCGGACTCAACCTCGACGTGGGGCACGCCTGGGTCGTGGGCGAGGAGCCGGCGGAGGTCGTGCGACGCGTCGGGCGGGCGCGCCTCTTTCACCTCCATCTGGAGGACATCCACGACCGCGTCCACTACCACCGGATCCCGGGTGATGGCGAGATCGACTTCGCTGCCACCTTCGCGGCCCTCGACGCCATCGACTACCAGGGAGCGGCGGCGGTGGAGCTCTATACCTGCGTCGACGACCCGCACGGAGCGGCGCGGCGTGCCCGGCAGCACCTCGCCCGGTGGGCGGCATGAACCACACGTCGGTACGATCGACGGCCAAGCGCCTCGCGTGGGCGCAGCTCCTGCGCCTGCCGAACCTGGTCACCGCCATGGCCGACGTGGCCGCGGGCATGTCCCTCGCCAGCGGGACCCTGCCGGGATGGGGCACCGTGGCGGCGTTGCTCACCGCCTCGGTGTCACTCTACGGCGGGGGCATCGTCCTCAACGACGTGTTCGACGTGGAGGTCGACCGCCGCGAGCGTCCCCACCGCCCCCTCCCCTCGGCACGCATCGAGGTGCAGAACGCCCGCTACCTCGGGCTCCTGCTGCTTGCCGCCGGCATCGCCCTCGCCTCACTGGCCGGGGCGCGGAGCGCGGTCATCGCGGCCGTCGTCGCCGGTCTCGCCTACGCCTACGACGCACACCTCAAGCGCCACCCCGTGTTGGGTGGCCTCGCCCTCGCCGGCTGTCGCTACTTCAACCTCCTGATGGGGGTGGCGATTTTGCCCTTCGGGCCATCGAGCTGGCTGCTGCCCACGCCCCTGGCCCTGTACATACTCGCCATCATGCCCATGAGCCGCGTCGAGGTGGACGGGGGCGGCCGGTGCGCACCCATGTGCTCCGGAATCCTGCTGGTGGGGACCCTGGTTGCCACCGGCGTCCTCGCCCTCGCGGGTGCCTTCCACCACCCATTGGCCGCGCTCCTGGTGGGCCTGGTCGTGGGCATGGCGGCGGAGGCGGTGACGGACGCCGTGCGCGCCCCCATCCCGCGTCGCCTACAGTCGGCGATCCACCGTATGCTCCTCGGCCTGATCCCGCTGAACGCCGCCCTCGCCGCATGCGGGCCCCGCCCGTGGGCCGGGGCGGCGATCCTGTTGCTCCTCCTCCCGGCCCGCTCCCTCGGCCGGCGGATCCCGATGACATGAGTCGCCTGGAAACGACCGACCGCGCCCTCCTGGATCTCCTCGGCCCGCGTCTCTCCGAGGCGGCTCGCGCCGCGCTGGAGGCGGCCCGCGCGCAGGTGCTCGGCGGCTGTGACGATCGCAGTCTCGCCCGGCTGTTCGCCGCGATCGCCCGGCAGGTCGGTCGGGGTCCCGTCGGCGACGGCGCCTCCCCCGCCCCACTGGCCGGCGCCACCGATCCGGTGGAGGTGGTACGGTGGAGCCTGCCCCAGGCGGCCCGCGCCTCCCTGCTTCTGGCCGCCGCCTGCGCCGCACCGCCCCCGGCTCTTGCCCGCGCCGTCACCCTGTACGACCGGGGCGAGACCGGCGAGCGCATCGCCGTGCTTCGTTCCCTCGCCCTGCTGGAGGAGGCGGATACCGCCCTCCCTGCGGTCGAGGACGGCTGTCGTTCCAACATCCTGCCGCTGTTCGACGCCGCCAGCGCCAACCCGTACGCCTCGCGCTGGCTCTCGGACCACGACTTCAACCACGCGGTGCTCAAGCGCGCCGCCCTCGACCTGCCCCTGGCAACCGTGGTGCGCCTGGAGGAACGAGGCGGACGCGAGCTGGGACGCATGCTCCGCGATCTGGTCCGCGAGCGCCGGATGGCGCACCGTCCCTACCCTGCCGATGCGCTGGACGCGGCCGACCGGCTCGCTCCCCCGCAGTGATCCGACTGGCAGCCCTCTCCCAAACCGGCAAACGGCCCTAACTTTTCCTCATCTACCCTGCCCTGGCGCCGTTGGATAAGGCCAGGCCCACTGATACGAGTCACGAGTCGCCATGAAGATCTTCGACCCCCATATCCACTGCTATTCTCGCACCACCGACGACTACGAGCGGATGCGCAAGGCCGGTATTCGCATCGTCAACGAGCCTGCCTTCTGGCTCGGCCAGCCGCGCACCTCGGTGGGCACGTTCAAGGACTACTTCGACACCCTCCTCGGATGGGAGCGGTTCCGCGCCGCCCAGTACGGCATCCTCCACGTCTGCACCCTCTCCCTGAATCCCAAGGAGGCGAACGACGACCGGGTGAACGACGCCGTGCTCGAGATGCTCCCGGAGTACCTGGAGAAGGAGAGCGTGGTGGGCGTGGGGGAGATCGGCTTCGACGAGATGACCCCGCGGGAGGAGAAGTACTTTCGCGCCCAGCTCCAGCTCGCCAAGGAGCACAACCTCATCGCCCTGGTCCACACCCCGCACCGGGACAAGAAGAAGGGCGTGAAGCGCACCATCGACATCATCCTGGAGATGGACCTCAACCACGACAGGATCGTGATCGACCACAACACCGAGGAGACCATCCCCATGGTGAAGGACCGCACCTACTGCTGGGCGGGCCACACCATATACCCCCAGACCAAGCTCACCCCGGAGCGCGCCACCGCGATCATCCAGGAGTTCGGCACCGACCGCATGCTGATCAACAGCTCCGCTGACTGGGGGGAGAGCGATCCCCTCAACGTCCCCATCGCCGTGGCAAACATGCGCGACGCGGAGCTCTCCGACTACGAGATCGAGAAGGTGGTGTGGCGCAACCCGGTGGAGTTCTTCTCCCAGGGCGGTCGCCTCGACCTCACCCTCCTCGACGCCCTCGACCACCCCGAGAAGTCGGGCTTCTTCGAGGGCAACACGGTATTGCGGCAGTAGGTCGCGAAGCGCCCTGGGGAGATCTGACCATCGGGGAGTAGGCCGGGCTACGCCCGGCACGGCGGGCAAAGCCCGCCCTACGCGCGCTTCTCCGCGCCGAAGACATCGAGTAAGGGGTCACGACGGCCTACTCCGAACACCGCCCGCTCGTCACTATAACCGGCCCCACACGATCCAGTGCCGGTCACTCACCTGCTCGACGGACAGGTGGCCGAGGTCGGCCTGAACAAGCTGCTGCTCCACCTCCACGATCCGATACGCCGCGAGCAGGGAGTTGAAGAAGTCGCGCCGCAGCACCTCGGGCTCACCCGCGGCGTAGAGGTCGACGAGGCGCTCGGCCTGCGCGCGGCCCTCCGGCCGCAGGAGGTCCTGCACGAACACCCGCGCATTGTCGCCGGCCCAGCGGCGCAGCGACGCCCAGAGCACGGCGGGATCGGCGAGGTGGTGGAGGAGGGAGTTGGAGAACACCAGGTCGTAGGCGTCGCCCGGCACGGCGCCGCCGGGCAGATATCCCTCCCTCAGCGCCACCCGATCACCCAGCCGGGCGGCCGCCACCGCCTCGTGGCCGAAGCGGAGCATCGCCGGCGAGCCGTCGATCCCGTCCACCCGCCAGCCCGGAAACGCTCGGACGAAGCGGATCGCGATGTCCGCGGCCCCGCACCCCAGATCGAGGGCCCACCCTTGGTCCGGCAGGTCCGATAGGCGTTCCTGCAACAACTCGATGAGCCGCGCGTGAGGCTCGGCGAAGTCCGCCGCGGCGTAGGCCCGCGCCTGGTCCTCGTCCAGCATCAACTCGGGCTCGGGGATCCGATCCATCTCTCCGCCAACCATCGCCACGGGTGTCGCGGCGTCGCCTCTCAACCCTCGCTCGCCGGCGTGAACTCCTCCCCCAGGGCCGCCGCCACCAGGCCGCGTATGCGTTCGACCTCGGCGGTCGCGTAGCTCTCCCTGCCCGGCGCACCCCACACCACGCCGGGCCAGCAGAAGTCGCCCTCTCGCCGCCCCACCACGTGGACGTGGAGCTGCTGCACCACGTTGCCGATCGCCGCGACGTTCACCTTGTGCACCCCGAGCCGGTCCTTCAGCAGCCGGGACAGGGCGTTGACCTGCTCCAGCAGAGCCTGCTGATGCTCGCGTTCCAGCTGGTACACCTCGCTCTCCACCACCCGCGGCACCACGATGAACCACGGCACCAGGGCGTTATCCAGCAGGAGCAGGAGGCTGCTGCCCAGCTCGCCCAGGACGAAGCAGTCCCGCGCCAGCTGCGGGTCGAGGTGGAAGTCGGTCATCGGCAGAATCCGAGCAGCGGCACGTCATTCGCCGCCATCTAACCACGAAGGGCACGAAGGGCACGAAGTATCAATCGCGGTCGGCCCCCACTGCTCGTCGCCAACACCCGGCGGAAACCCCGAGCCACCGCGTCACTTGCGGTCGCTATGACCGAGCGACTTCTCCGGGGCGATGCGATCCCGCACGAGCTGCTTCAGCTCCTTGGACTCCGGGAATCGCCCCTCCAGCTTGCGCGAGAAGATCAGCTCGCCGTCGACCTTCACGTCAAACGTGCCATCCACCGCCGGCACGATCGCCACCTCCCCCAGCTCCTTCTCGAAGGTGGTCAACAGCTCCTGCGCCATCCACGCCGCCCGCAACAACCACCGGCATCCGGTGCAGTAGTGAATCTCCACTCGTGGTGTCATGGCGTGTATCCGTCTCGGCGATCTGCCTGCACGTCACTCAGCGCCTCGGCCTTCTCCATAGAATCACCCAGGGGGATCGTAGCACCCCTGTGTCCGTTGCGGGTCGAGCAGGCGGTCATTGGCAACCATGCACGAGTTGATGGCGATCGACCGGTCATGCCGGGCGGAGCCCGGCCTACGCGCTTCGCGCCTTGGCGCATTTGCGTTGGATCACTCGGGAATCAGCTGCCAGCGCTTTCCGCCACAGCGGCGTCGCGGCGCTTCCACCACCAGGCGACGACGCCGGCGAAGCTGGTGCCGAGGCCGCCGAGGAGCCACTTCCAGTAGCGGTCGAAGTAGTGGTCGAAGGCCCACCACAGGGTCACCTCCACGTCGATGCGGCGGTCGAGGGCCTCGATGGTGTGAGGCGGGCCGAGGTCGGGGGGGAGGATGACGTTGAGGGTGAGGTGGAGGGGGAGGCGCTTGCCCACCTCGGTGGCGGTCACCTCCCACGCCCAGGTGGTGCGATGGGTGGACGAGACCGACTGCCGCTCCGGTCGCACGGCCTCGATCTCGAAGGCACTGCCCGTCAAGGTCGCCTCCATGATCGGGCTCCACTGGGTCTCGCCGGACTCGACCCGAGCTGCGTCCTCGGGGACCGCCTCGCGCAGCTCGGCGGCGAGCCCCTCCGGTGTCGCCTCGGGATCGAGCCACAGGTAGACCGTGCGTGGCTTCGCCACCTTGATAGGGGATGGGGGGTTAAAGGTGTAGGCCGCGCTGGGCAGGCGGTCGAGGTAGGCGTCGATCGCCGCGGCCAGGGGCTCGGCCGACTCGACCGTGCCGCTCTCCTCCGGGACGCGATCCGTGGACTCCGAGGGGGACGATGGTGACGGCTTTGGCGAGGGGCGCTCAGCCGTCTCCGTGCCGCCGCCGTGCCCCAAGCCGCCACCGATCCCGTGTATAGGCATGCCGATGCCGCCGCCAGCCCCGCCGGCCGTGGTCGTCGATCCATCGTCCTCGTGAAGCGTCCGTCCCCCGCCGTCCGCCGTCGTCACGTCGTCCCCGGTCGACGTATCGGGACCACCAGGGAGGTCCTGCGCGCGGTCGGGCTGCCGCGGCTCGGGAGCCGACTCGGTGGGCGCCCTACCTTGTCCCGGCGATGGCTCATGCGCCACCGGCGCCTCGTCAGCAGATCCATCCCCCGCGGCCGAGTCCGGTATCCAGTACGGATCGTCGGTGTGGCCGTACGGCGTGCCGGTGATCACCCAGCTACCATCACCGGCCCCGCCCGCCTCCTCGTCGGCGTCCCCGGACGATTCGCCACCGGGCTCGGCCTCGTCCGCGGCGACCGGTGGTCCTGCGGCGGTCCCCTCGTCTCCGCCATTTCCCGTCTCCGTCGGAACCTGGCGAGGCTCTGTGCTCGAATCCCCGACGTCCGTAGCGCCGCCCCCGCCGTCGACCGAGACGGCCGGCTCCTCAGGTGGCGGCGGCATCCGATCTCCCGACAGGGGTCCGCACGCCGTCACCGAGACGGCGACGAGCAGCGCTACAAGGATCGATCTCAGCGTCCCCATGTCACCCGACCGTACCGGCCGCGATCGCGTCCGGCAGTCGTCGCCTCCGCAGGTGAAGGTCTCCGTTTCGCCGGCAATTTGGCGCCACGCCACCCGGTAGGGCAACCCGCAAAGGGGAATCCGATCGCGTGACCGGCAAAGGCCTCGGGCATCGGCGTCCATGGGCGAGGCCGTCGAGTTCCACAGGACATGCCGGGCGGAGCCCGGCCTACGCTCTTTCCGCCTTGGCGCCTTTGCGTTCGGCAGTTTCTACCCAACCGTGGCGGCGGTCACGCGAGACCGAGTTGTGCAAGGAGGAAGTCGCGCACCGCGGTCATGGCCATGCGGTCGCAGGCTCCCTCCCGGTTGGAGCACAGCAACACCGGGGCGTCCTCCGGCCGGTCCGGGAGGCGGCCGTGGGTGCCCTTGACCAGGTCGGCCTTGAGGGGGATGACGTCCATCAGGTAGCGCATGCCGAGGCGCTTCTGGGCGAGACGCCAGGCGATGCGCGCCTTGACCAGGGGCAGGTCGGGATCGAGGAACAACTCCGCCGGGTCGTAGCCCGGCTTGCGGTGGATGTCGACCGTGCGGGCGAAGTCCGGGGCGCGGGCGTCATCGAGCCAGTAGTAGTAGGTGAACCAGTAGCCCGGCTCCGCCACCACCACCAGGTCGCCGGCACGGTCGTGGTCGATGCCGGCGGCGCACTTGCCCCCCGCGTCGAGGACGAGGTCGATGCCCTGGCCATGCTCTAGGATCGCCTCCACCTTGGCGATCTCCTCGCGATCGCGCACATAGACGTGGGCGATCTGGTGGTCGGCCACGGCGAAGGCGCGCGAGGCGCCGGGATCGAGGAGCTCGCCGGCCACCGTGTCCCGCACTCGCAGCAGCCCCGCCTCACGCAGGGCGCGGTTGATGTCCAGGCAGCCGGTGGCCGGGGTGATGCCGTACTCGGAGACGACGACGACCTCCGCACCCTGGCCACGGCAATGGTCGATCAGGTCCCCCGCCACCTGATCGATGGCACGCAGGTCCGTGGCGATCGCCGGGTCGTTCGGGCCGAGGCGCTGGAGGTTGTAGTCCAGGTGTGGAAGGTAGACGAGGGTGAGGTCGGGTCGGTGGGCGTCGAAGACGATCCGCGCCGCGCCGGCGATCCATTGTGAGGAGCGGATGTCCGCAGCTGGTCCCCAGAAGTTGAAGAACGGGAACTCGCCCAACTCGGCGGTGAGGCGCTCCGCCAGCTCGGGCGGCTCTGCGTAGATCGCCGGGATCTTGCGCCCGTCCGCCGGGTAGACCGGCCGGGGGGTCACCGACCAGTCGGCGGTCGAATACATGTTGTACCACCAGAAGAGCTTGGCGCAGGTGAAGCCGGAACGGAGCTCGCGCGCCACCTCCCACACCTTGGGCATCTGTACCAGGGCGTTCGACTGGCGCCAGAACCGCACCTCGGCGAGGTCGCGCAGGTACCAGCCGTTGGCGACAATGCCGTGGTCGCGCGGCAGGGTGCCGGTGAGCAGGGTTGCCTGGGCGGCGCAGGTGACCGCCGGCAGCACCGTGCCCAGCTCGGCCCGGAAGCCGTCCGCCGCCAGGGCGCTAAGGTGCGGCGTGTGCTCGCCGAGCAGCCCCTGCGTGAGGCCGACGACGTCGATCACCACCAGGGGAGCGGAGGAGGCCATCGGTTCAGTCTAGCGTGCGGGTCTCGCCGGTCCCCATCCTGCGATGTCGCAGTGCTTGTGAAAAGACGCGGTGGGGATTGCGGGGTGGGGGATGGGGGAAGGATCGGAAAGCGAAATATCAGGTGGCCGCGTCGCGGCCGACGTCTCCCCCACTCCGCAGCCCTCGTCTCGCATCCCGCCTTGTCCAGGTCGTAGGCCGGGCTTCGCCCGGCATGGCGGGCAGAGCCCGCCATGATATGGAGGGGGACGCCACGCGCCCCCCTCGCCGTCCGGCACATGTCCGGACGGCTTCACCCCCCGTGGATGGAGGGCTCCTCGCCCTCCATCAGACCGTATGGAGCATCCCGCTCCATACGGTCTACGGGTTGCCATACCGCATGCGATGCCTGGTTTTACCGACCCGCCGCGAAATCCCAGCGCCGCTCAGTTCGCCCGCACGGTGCGCTCCGCGGCCCATGCGCGGATCGCGGCGACCCTCTCCGCCATGGTGACCGACAGGGGCCGGGTGGTGGACAGCTCCTTCAGGAGGATCCCGGTGGTGAGACGACCGTGGTCGGAAAACGCGGCGTACAGGGACGAGACCACCGCCTGCTCGATCTCGGCGCCGGAGAAGCCGTCGCTGGCCGCTGCGAGGGCGTCGAGGTCGAAACGCTCGGGCGGCCGCTGGCGCCGTTGCAGGTGGATGGTGAATATCTGGCGGCGCTCCGCCTCGTCCGGCAGGTCGACGAAGAAGATCTCGTCGAAGCGCCCCTTGCGCAGCAACTCCGGCGGCAGGGCGGTGATGTCGTTCGCGGTGGCGACCACGAACACCGGCGCCTCCTTGTCCTGGAGCCAGGTGAGGAAGGTGCCGAGGATGCGCCGCGACAGGCCGCCGTCGTTGTCGCTGCCGGTGGCACCGGCCATCGCCTTCTCGATCTCATCGATCCACAGCACCACCGGCGCCATCGACTCGGAGGTGGAGAGCACCCTGCGCAGGTTCTTCTCCGACTCCCCGATGTACTTGTCATACAGGCACCCGGCGTCGAGGCGCAGCAGAGGCAGGCCCCACATCGCCGCGGTGGCACGGGCTGCAAGGGACTTGCCGCACCCCTGCACGCCGACCAGGAGCATGCCGCGCGGCGCGGGCAGACCGAAGGAGCGCGCCTCGGCGGAGAAGCCGTCCCTGCGCCGCTCCAGCCACGCCTTGAGACCGGCGAGACCGCCGACGTCGGCGAAGCTACCCGAGTCGAACTCGAACGCGAGGAGGCCGTCGCGCTCGATGAGCTCCTTCTTGGAGAGGAGTACCCTCTCACGATCGGCACGGGTCAGCGCGCCGTCCGCCTCGATGGCGCGGCGCACCGCGTGCTCCGCCTGGGCCTCGCTCAGCCCGGTCAGGGTCCGTGCCAGGGCCTGCACCTCGCCGGCCTCGATGCGCACCGGCCGGTTGCGGCGTGCGCGGTAGCCGTCGATCTCTCGCTGGATGATCAGCCGCAGCCGCATCTCGTCGGGCATCGACAGATCGAACAGGGTGATCTGCGCGGTAAGCTCGTCGGGCACCACCTTCTTGGGACTGACGATGACGATGGCTCGGCGCCGCTGCTCGTAACCGAGGGCGATCTCCCGCAGGCGCCTGACCAGGCGCGGCTCCTCCAGGTAGGGATGGAAGTCGCGCAGCAGGTAGATCGCCTCGAGCTGCGAGGCGCCGATGTGCTCCAGGACCTGGGCCGGCTCGCGGGTGGAGAGCATCGGCGAGTAGCCCTCCTCGCGCCGGTGGAGCCCCTCGGTCACCGACCAGGTGAAGAGCGGCAGGCCAAGCTGCCGCCCGACCCGCTGGCACAGGTCGATCACGCGCTGCTCCTCGGCGCTCTCGATGTAGACGAGGGGGTAGTGGGAGTCGATCAGGACCGCGAGGTCGTGGGCGTCGGGCATGACGGGCTGGTGTTGTGGCGCGACGGCCGCGGGCGTGTGGGCGATCATTCGCCCCTCATCGGCCCCGGCCGTCGAGGGGCAAACCGCGGGGAGTATTTCATCCCGGCGCCGCGGTGGAAAATTCCTCCGGCGCCACTAACATGCGCCAACGATCCTACGCCGGGGTGGCGAAACTGGTAGACGCAAGGGACTTAAAATCCCTCGGCCTTCCGGCCATACGGGTTCGACTCCCGTCCCCGGCACCACCGCGTAGGCAATGTCGCCATGCAGCTTTCGGCGTCCGTCCTGCGATCTCGATCCCGGCCTGGCTGTAGGGGCACGACATCCCGCGCCCTTACGGCGGGCCTGGACCCGGCGGGCTCGCTACACTGTAGGGACGGAGGGGACTGGTTTTGCGGAGAAGGTCCCGATGGCTTTGGACGCATGTCCAGGGGCGCCCTTGTATGACCCGCGCATGGAACACGATGGGTGCGGCGTGGGGTTCGTGGTGCGGCGCGACGGGGTGGCGAGCCGCGAGGTGGTGGAGCTGGCCCTGCGTGCGGTCGTCAACCTCACCCACCGCGGGGCGCTGGACGCGGATGCGACCACCGGCGACGGTGCCGGACTTCTCCTGCCAATCCCGCACGGCTTCTTCCGCCGTGAACTAGCGGCGCGGAATACGCCCCTGCGTCCGTGGGAGCGCCTGGCCGTAGGACAGGTGTTTCTGCCGACGTCCGAGGCCCGCGCCGCTACCGCACGCCGGGTGATCGAGCAACGAGTGGCGGCGCGTGGGCTGCGCATCGTCGCCTGGCGCGACGTGCCGGTAGCGCCAGAGGTTCTGGGCGAGAAGGCACGCGCCACCTGCCCGCGTCTTGAACAGCTCTTCATCCTGCCCCATCCCCTCCTCGACGCCCTGCAGTACGAGCGGCGACTGCTGCTGGTGCGGCGAGAGGTGGAGAAGAAGCTGGAGGCAATGGGTCTCCACGAGTGCTCGATCCCGTCGTTCTCCCATCGGACCATCGTCTACAAGGGGCTGCTGGTCGGTGATCAGCTCGGCCGTTACTTCCTCGACCTGCAAGACCCCGACTTCGTCGCTCCCCTGGTGGTCTTCCACCAGCGGTACAGCACCAACACCTTGCCCACCTGGCATCTGGCGCAGCCGTTCCGCTTCCTCGCCCACAACGGCGAGATCAACACCCTGCAAGGCAACGTCAACGCCATGCATGCCCGCGAGCCGGCCATGGAGTCGAAGGTCTGGGGTAAAGAAATCGCGACCCTCAGTCCGGTGGTGGTCCCCAACGGCAGCGATTCCGCCGCCCTGGACAACGTCCTGGAGCTCCTGACCCTCTCCGGCCGTGACGTGGTCCACGGCCTCCGCATGCTGATCCCGGAGGCGTGGGAACGCATGACCGACATGCCGGCTACCTGGCGCGACTTCTACGAGTACCACGCCGCGCTGATGGAGCCGTGGGACGGTCCTGCCGCCCTGGCGTTCACCGACGGCACCACCGTCGGTGCCGCCCTTGACCGCAATGGCCTGCGGCCCCTGCGCTACAAGGTGACCTACGGCGGCCTGGTGGTCGCCGGATCCGAGGCGGGGGTGGTCGATCTGGACGACGGCCGGGTGGCGGAGAAGGGCCGTCTGGGGCCCGGCGAGATCCTCACGGTGGAGACTGCCACCGGCACCATACGGCGCCATGCCGATCTCATGGATGAGCTATCCCGGTGCCGCCCCTATGGCGACTGGCTGCATGACCACCTGGTCCGAGCGCCCGCGCCACGCGACGGGATCGATCCGCTCGATACGCTGGAGGGCAACGAGCTGCTCCACCGGCAACGCATCTGCGGCATGAGCCACGAGGACCTGCGCATGGTGATCGGGCCGATGGCCGGCGACGGCGCCGACCCGGTCTGGTCGATGGGCGACGACACCCCGTTACCGCCCCTGGCCACCATCCCCCCACCCCTGTGGACCTACTTCAAGCAGCGCTTCGCCCAGGTGACCAACCCGGCGATCGACTCCCTGCGCGAGACCCTGGTGATGTCGCTCGACGGCTACATCGGCCCCCGCGGGAGCCTGCTGACCGAGGAGCCGGACCACGCCCACCTGGTCCACCTACCCAGCCCTCTGCTCAGCGGCGGGCAGCTCCAGGCGTTGCGCGACGTCGATGACCCTGCCTTCGCCTCCCGCGAGCTGCCCGTGAGCTTTCCAGCCGAGGGAGGTGCCGATGCGCTGCGCAAGGCCCTTGACCGCCTGTGCATGACTGCCACCCGGGCAACCTGCGAAGGCGCGGCCATTCTCATCCTCACGGATCGTGATGCGGAGCCGGATCGGGTTCCGATCCCGATGCTCCTCGCCGTGGCGGCCGTGCACCACCACCTGATCCGCGTCGGCTGTCGCGCCCAGGCAGTGCTGGTGGCCGAGACCGGCGCGGCCTGGGACATCCACCACGTCGCCTTGCTCCTGGGCTACGGCGCGGTGGCGGTCCATCCCTATATCGCCCTGGCCACGGTGCGCGCGGTGGCAAGAGACAGCGATGGCGCACTGGCGGCGGAGCGCGCCCTCGCAAACTACCGCACGGCGGTGGAGAAGGGGCTGCTCAAGATCCTCGCCAAGATGGGGATCGCCACCCTGCGTAGCTACCGCGGCGCACAGATCTTCGAGGCGATCGGTCTCGACCCGGAGGTGATCGAGCGATACTTCACCGGGACCCCGTCGCCGCTGGGCGGCATTGGCCTGGCGGAGATCGCGGAGGACGCGCGGGCGTGGCACCGCGCCGCCTTCGACGAGACCACGGAGTCGGCGTTGATCGACCGTGGCGTGGTGCGCTTCCGGCGCCGGGGCGAGCACCACGCCTTCAGACCGGATGGCGTCAAGATGCTCCACAAGGCGGTGCGCGACGACGACCGCGCAGCGTACCGGGACTTCGCCGTGGCAGTGAACGACGGCCATCGCCGCGCCCTGCGCCACCTCGTGGAGCCGCGTTCTGGGTTGCCTACCGTACCGCTGGCGGAGGTGGAGCCGGTAGAGACGATCCACCACCGCTTCGTCACCGGCGCCATGTCCCTGGGGGCATTGTCGCCTGCGGCACATCAGGTCCTTTCCACGGCGATGAACCGCATGGGGGCCCGCAGCAACACCGGCGAGGGCGGCGAGGACCGGCGCTGGTACTTCCCGCCGGCAAGAGCCGAGCCCACCGACGGGCGCATCAAGCAGGTGGCGTCGGGCCGCTTCGGCGTCACCCCCGAGTACCTGTCCCGCGCCGAGGAGATCGAGATCAAGATCGCCCAGGGGTCCAAGCCGGGCGAGGGGGGGCAGATCCCGGGCACCAAGGTGACCGAGTTCATCGCCCGGGTGCGCCTCGCCGTGCCGGGAATCCCCCTCATCTCACCGCCGCCCCACCACGACATCTACAGCATCGAGGACCTCGCCCAACTCATCCACGACCTCAAGGAGGTCAACCCGCGGGCGCGAGTGGGCGTGAAGCTGGTGGCCGAGAGCGGCGTGGGGACCATCGCCGCCGGCGTGGCCAAGGCGTACGCCGACTACATCCAGATCAGCGGCGCCGAGGGGGGCACGGGCGCATCCTCCCTGTCGTCCATCAAGCACGCCGGCTGCCCCTGGGAGCTGGGGCTCGCCGAGACCCAGCAGGTGCTGATGCGCGGTGGCCTGCGCGGTCGCGTGCGCCTGCGGGTGGACGGCGGGTTCCAGACCGGACGCGACGTGGTGGTGGCGGCCCTCCTCGGGGCGGACGAGTACGGCTTCGGCACCGCCGCACTCGTGGCGATGGGCTGCCGGATGGCACGCCATTGCCATCTGAACAACTGCCCGACCGGCATCGCCACCCAGCGTGAGGATCTGATCCGGAAGACCTTCCGCGGGGAGGTCGAGCACGTGGTGCGCTACTTCACCTTCGTGGCCGAGGAGGTGCGCGAGCTCCTCGCCGCCCTCGGGCTACGCAGCATGGCGGATGCGGTAGGTCGAGCGGATCTCCTCGCGCCCTCTCGCCTGGGGCCCTCGGACCGGGCGAGCCACCTTCGAGTGGAGCGCCTGCTCCAGCGGCCGGAGGGCGACCGGCGTGGACCGGCCCGACGGCGAAACCGGCGCCCGATCTATTCCCTCGACCGGCAAAGGATCGTGCGCGACGCGGCACCGGCCCTCGACTACGGCCTGCCGGTCCACCTGCGCTACCCGGTCCGTACCCGCCACCTGGCGATCGGCGCAGGCCTGGCCGGGGAGATTGCCCGGCGTTTCGACCTGCCGGGGCTCCCGGAGGGGCTGGTCGAGATCCGCCTGGAGGGTAGCGCTGGGCAAAGCCTGGGCGCCTTTTGCATGCCGGGAATGCGCCTGGTGCTGGAGGGCGAGGCGAACGACTACGTGGCCAAGGGCATGGCCGGCGGGGAGATCGCGGTGTTGCCTTCACCACGCGCCCGCTTTGCCGCCCACGATAACGTGATCGTGGGCAACGTGGTGCTGTATGG
>JASFUG010000033.1:0-14970 GCA_050050395.1 Nitrospirota bacterium | reverse complement strand
GATACGACCCTGCGGGACGGGGAGCAGTCCCCCGGGGCGTCCATGAACACGGAGCAGAAGCTGCGCGTCGCCCGCCGCCTGGCGGTCCTCGGCGTGGACATCATCGAGGCCGGGTTCCCCATCGCCTCGGAGGGAGACTTCGAGGCGGTGCGGCGTATCGCCGGGGAGATCGAGGGACCGCAGATCGCAGGCCTGGCGCGGGCGCGCGAGGACGACGTCCAGCGCGCCTGGGAGGCCTTGCAGGAGAATCCCAGGCCGCGCATCCATACCTTCCTGGCGACCTCGGACCTGCACCTGAAGCACAAGCTTCACATGACCCGGGAGGAGGCCCTGGTGCGGGCGGTCGACATGGTGGGACTGGCGGCGAGCTTCACGGATAACGTGGAGTTCTCGCCGGAGGACGCCGCCCGCACCGACGTGGCCTACCTGTGCGAGGTGGTGGAGGCGGTGATTGCCGCGGGTGCGCGGGTGGTCAATATCCCGGACACGGTCGGGTACACGGTGCCGGAGGAGTTTCACCGCCTGATCCGCACCCTGAAGGGGCGGGTGGCGAACATCGAGCAGGCGGTGATCTCCGTCCACTGCCACAACGACCTCGGGCTGGCGGTGGCCAACTCCCTGGCGGCCGTTCAGGCGGGTGCCCGGCAGGTGGAGTGCACGGTCAACGGGCTGGGGGAGCGCGCCGGCAACGCCTCGATGGAGGAGGTGGTGATGGCGCTGCACACCCGCGCCGACTTCTTTCCCTTCACCACCGGCATCAATACCCACGAGATCTACCGCACGTCGCGGCTGGTCGCCGAGACCTCGGGCATGGTGGTGCAGGCCAATAAGGCGATCGTCGGGGCCAACGCCTTCGCCCACGAGTCCGGCATCCACCAGGATGGCATCCTGAAGCACCAGGCGACCTACGAGATCATGACCCCCGAGTCGATCGGGCTGCCCAAGAGCCACATCGTCCTGGGCAAGCACTCGGGGCGCCACGCCTTCGTGGACAAGCTGGCCGAGCTTGGGCACGACCTCCAGGGCGAGCAGCTGAAGGAGGCATTCCGTCGCTTCAAGGCGTTGTGTGACAAGAAGAAGTACGTCTTTGACGAGGACGTGGAGGCGGTGGTGAACGAGGTGGTCCACCGGCCGTCGGACTACTACACCCTGACTTTCGTCGAGGCCCACTCCGGCTCCGAGCTGCAACCGCGGGCCACCGTGCGGCTGCGGGTGGATGGGGAGGAGCGCGAGGTGGTCGCCGAGGGCGATGGTCCGGTGGATGCCGCGCTCCGGGCGATCAAGGAGGCCACCGGCACGGACACGATCCTCAAGGCCTACGTGGTGAAGGCGATCACCGGTGGCACCGACGCCCAGGGGGAGGTGACGGTGAAGATCGCCGAGCCCCACCCGCCGGATCAGGCACCGGACCGGGTGATCAGCGGCCAGGGGGCGAACACCGACATCATCATCGCCTCGGCCAACGCGTACGTGAACGCCCTCAACCGCATGGAGAGCTGGAAACGCCACCGCGCCCGCAGCCGGCCGCGGAAGGTGATTGCAACACCGTAGGGCAGGTCGCCCGCAGGCCCTCGGGGCCTGCGGGCCCCTCCCGCATGCCGGTGGCGGCGCGGTGGTAGCCGCCACCCCGGCAGGTAGGTAAAATCTCCGACTCCGCCCGGTGTCGCCCGGGCCTTTTCCCTGACAGGAGAGCCATGCAGCGCATTGCGGTATTGTCCGGCGACGGGATCGGCCCGGAGGTGATGGCACAGGCGCTCAAGGTGCTGGCCGCCGTCGCCGAGCGGTTTGAATTCGCCTACGGGACCGAGGAGGCTCCGGTGGGCGGTGCCGGGATCGACGCGACGGGGCGGGCCCTGCCCGCCGAGACCCTCGCCCTATGCGAGCGCTCCGATGCCATCCTGTTCGGCTCGGTGGGCGGTCCCCAGTGGGACCACCTGCCGCCTGCCGAGCAGCCGGAGCGCGCGGCTTTGCTCCCTCTGCGCAAGCACTTCGGGCTGTTCGCCAACTTCCGGCCGGCGATGGTCTTCCCGGCCCTGGCGGCATCGTCGGTGCTACGGCCGGACATCGTCGGCGAGGGTTTCGACCTGCTCATCGTCCGCGAGCTCACCGGCGGCATCTACTTCGGCCAGCCCAAGGGTCGCGAGCCGGCGGGCGAGCGGGGGGAGCGCGCGTTCGACACGCTCGAATACACCACCAGCGAGATCGAGCGCATCGCCCGGGTCGCCTTCGAGGCGGCACGGCGGCGCGGCCGCAGGCTGACCAGCATCGACAAGGCCAACGTCCTGACCACCATGGTCCTGTGGCGCGAGGTGGTGACGCGGATCGGCCAGGAGTATCCGGATGTCGCCCTCAACCACCTGTACGTGGACAACGCCGCCATGCAGCTCGTGCGGGAGCCGCGACAATTCGACGTGATTCTGGCGGACAACATGTTCGGGGACATCCTCTCGGATGAGGCGGCGCAGCTCACCGGTTCCCTCGGCATGCTTCCGTCCGCCAGCCTGGCGGAGGGGCGTTTCGGCCTCTACGAGCCCGCGGGTGGCTCGGCCCCGGACATCGCCGGCCAGGGCGTGGCCAACCCGATGGCGCAGATCCTGTGCGTCGCCATGATGCTGCGCTTCTCCTTCGAACTCGGCGAGGCGGCGGATGCTATCGAGGCGGCGGTGCGTCGCACGCTGGACGACGGCCTCCGTACCCCCGACATCGCGCAGCCGGGCGAAGCGACCGTCGGCACCGCCGATGTTGGCGACGCGGTGGTGAAGAACCTGCGGTAATTGTTTCGATCACAGCACGTAACTGCAGAAAGGACGTAGGGGGCGGGGTTTAACCCCGCCCGCGCTGTGTGTGCACCCGTCATCTTGCCGGATCGACCGCGGGAGGGGATAAACCCCTCCCCCACGAACATCCCTCCTCTGTGATCTCCGTGTCTCTGTGGTGAGCCCAACGAGGTAAGAAACCCATATGTTGCAGAAAAAGGACCTTTATAACGTTGCTGTTGTCGGCGTGACCGGCGCGGTCGGCCGGGAGTTTCTCGCCATTCTTGCGGAACGTCAGTTCCCGGTGGGCGAGCTGCGGGCGCTCGCCTCGGCCCGCTCGGCCGGGAGCGAGGTGGAGTTCCAGGGCCGCAGCATCACGGTCCAGGAGCTGACCCATGAATCGTTCGCCGGCATCGACATCGCCCTCTTCTCTGCGGGTGCCGCGCGCTCCAAGGAGTTCGCGCCATCGGCGGTGAAGGCCGGCGCCGTGGTGGTGGACAACTCCTCGGCCTTCCGCATGAACCCGGAGATCCCGCTCATCGTTCCCGAGGTCAACCGCCGCGCAATCCCCGACCGGCCCGGTATCATCGCCAATCCCAACTGCTCCACCATCCAGATGGTGGTCGCCCTCAAGCCGATCCACGACGTGGCCAAGATCACGCGCATCGTGGTGTCCACCTACCAGGCAGTCTCCGGGGCCGGCGGTGCGGCTATGGAGGAGCTGATGGAGCAGGTGAAGGGGCTGGGCAAGTTCGACTTCGGCACTCCGAAGGTCTTCCCGCACCAGATCGCCTTCAACCTCATCCCCCACATCGACGTCTTCTTCGACTCCGGCTACACCAAGGAGGAGATGAAGATGGTGGAAGAGACGCGCAAGATCATGGGGGACGACTCGATCCGGGTGAGTGCGACCTGCGTGCGGGTGCCGGTCTTCCGTGCCCACTCGGAGGCGGTGAACATCGAGACGGAGCGCAAGCTCACGGCCGATCAGGCGCGGGAGCTCCTCGCCTACGCCGAGGGCGTGACGGTCTACGATTATCCCCAGGACCTGGTGTACCCCATGCCGCTGGAGGCGTCCGGCCACGACGACGTCCTGGTTGGCCGTATCCGCGAGGACCCGAGCATCGAGAACGGCCTCGACCTGTGGGTCGTCTCCGACAACCTGCGCAAGGGCGCGGCACTGAATGCGATCCAGATCGCCGAGGAGCTGATCCCCGGCGGCCGCGAGCACGGCGACGCCGCCGCCGAGGCGGCCCAGCGAGCATGAGGTCTGTCTTCCTCACAGGTAGCTCGGAGGCGTCTTCGATGTGGCGCGCGCCCGTAGGGGCGGGGTCTATCCCCGCCCGTGGCCCGAGTCACCGACCCCTCGCGAGATTCAGCACGGGAGGGGGTGAACCCCTCCCCTACGTTGGGATGGTCTGGCCCGAGGGTAGGTGAAACGCCATGTCGCAGAGGATCCAGCCGGTCAAGGGGACCCACGACATCCTGCCGGAGGAGCAGGGACCGTGGCAGCGGCTGCGCCGGGTCGTGGAGGAGAACCTGCCTCTCTACGGCTATCGTGAGATCGCCACGCCGATGTTCGAGGCCACCGAGCTGTTCGAGCGCAGCGTCGGCGTCGCCACGGACATCGTCGAGAAGGAGATGTACACCTTCGCCGACTCCAAGGGGCGGCGGATCTCCCTGCGCCCGGAAGGCACCGCGGGGGTGGTGCGCTCGGTTGTGGGCCACGGTCGGCTGCGCGAGTATCCCCTGGACAAGCTCTACTACTTCGGCCCGATGTTCCGCCGCGAACGGCCGCAGAAGGGCCGCTTTCGCCAGTTCCACCAGTTCGGCGTGGAGGCGATCGGCGAGGCGAGCGCGACCCTCGACGTGGAGGTGATCGCTCTGTTGATGCACCTCCTGGAGGCAGCCGGCGTCACCGACGTCACCTTGCAGCTCAACAGCGTGGGCTGTCCGGACTGCCGGCCCGGCTACCGGGAGGTGCTGGTCGGTGCCCTGCGGGAGCGGGCGGATCGGCTCTGCGGAGACTGCGAGCGGCGCATCGACACCAACCCCCTGCGGGTATTCGACTGCAAGGTCCCCACCTGTGGCGAAGCGCTTGCTGGTGCGCCGCTACTCCTCGATCACCTGTGTGCCGCGTGTGCCAAGCACCTGGAGCGGGTCGAGGCGGGGCTGGCCGCGCTGGTCGTCGCTTACCAGATCAACCCGCGGCTGGTGCGCGGCCTCGACTACTACACCCGCACCGCCTTCGAGGCGGTCTCGGGGTCCCTCGGCGCCCAGGCGGCGGTGGCTGCCGGCGGTCGCTACGATGGGCTGGTGGAGGAGCTCGGGGGACCGCCGACGCCGGCGATCGGTTTCGCCATCGGCCTGGAGCGGCTGATCGAGCTGATGCCCACGCAAGACGTCGCGCCGTCCATTGCCGTGTACGTCGCCACCCTCGGTACCGCCGCCCAGGAGCGCGGCCTGCAGCTGGCCGACTCCCTGCGCCACGCCGGCCTCTCCTGTGAGCTGGACCACGGGAGCCGCTCGCTGAAGGCGCAGCTCAAGCGCGCGGACCGCCTCGGCGCCCGCAAGGTGGTGATCCTCGGCGACACGGAGCTGGCGACCGGCGAGGCAGTGGTACGCGACCTCGGTGAGAGCCAGCAGCAGACCGTTTCTTTGGAAGATCTCGTCAACACGCTCGCCAGCGTAGCCTGAAGGCGGCGGGCCGGTTCAGGAGGAGCACGATGACAGGAATCGTCGTCACCGGCGCCGCCGGGAGGATGGGACAGTGCCTGGTCGCGGCGGCACAGCGTGATCCGGAGATTCGCCTGATCGGCGCCCTGGAGAAGTCCAGCGACCCGGCCATGGGCCGCGACGCCGGTGAGGTGGCCGGCGTGGGGACGATGGACGTGGTGATCACCGCCACCCTCGAAGAGGTGGCCGACGACTGGCAGGTCCTGGTGGACTTCACCTTTCCGGGAGTCACCCTCAACCTCTTGCCCCTGGTCTCCGCCGCCGGCCGCTCGATGGTCATCGGCTCCACGGGCTTCAAGCCGGAGGAGCTGGAGTTCATTCACACCTTCGCGAGCCAGCGCCCCCATCTGCTCGCGCCCAATATGAGCCTCGGGGTGAATCTCCTGCTACGCCTGGCGGCCATGGCGGCCGACCACCTTGGCAACGGCTTCGACGTCGAGATCCTGGAGGCCCACCACCGCGCGAAGCAGGACGCGCCGTCCGGCACGGCGTTGGGGCTCGGGGAGGTGCTGGCGACCACCCTCGGGCGGAACCTGGCCGATGTGGCGCGATACGAGCGCCACGGCATGATCGGCCCGCGGGCCGAGCGCGAGATCGGCTTCGCCACCCTGCGTGGCGGCGACGTCGTCGGTGAGCACACGGTCTTCTTCTACGGCCACGGCGAGCGGCTGGAGCTGACCCACCGCGCCACCAGCCGCGACACCTTCGCCACCGGCGCGATGGCAGCGGCCAAGTGGATCCGTTCCCAGCCGCCGGGGCTGTACAACATGCAGGATGTGCTTGGGTTGAGGGGCTAGGGGCTAGGGATGGATGGCCGCCCGGCAGGCGGCCAGCGAAGATTTCGGGTTTGCTTGCCCTCACGAAAAAATGATCCGCCGGCCCGCAGGGCCGGCACCTCCCCTAGCCCCCTAATCCCAAGCCCCTAGCCCCTGCTTCTTATCCCCTAGCCCCTTGTATTGCTCCCATCCAACTCCTTCATCCACAGGGCCACAACTAGCCCCCACAGGAACGCCCCTCATGAGTCGAATAGACGTGCAGCCGGCCGAGCGGCTCAAGCAGCTTCCACCCTACCTCTTTGCAGAGCTCGACCGGCTGAAGAAGAAGGTCCAGGCCCGAGGCGTCGACGTGATCTCTCTGGGCATCGGCGACCCGGATCTGCCGACGCCCCCGCACATCGTCGAGGCCCTCGGGCGCGCCGCGGCCGACCCGGCCAACCACCAGTACCCTTCCTATGAAGGACTGCGCAGCTACCGCCAGGCGGTCGCGGATTGGTACCGGCGCCGCAACCCGGAGATCGAGCTCGACCCCGACAGCGAGGTCATTGCCCTGATCGGATCCAAGGAGGGGATCGGTCACCTCCCCTGGGCCTTCGTCAACCCGGGGGACGCGGTGATCTGCCCCACACCGGGTTACCCGGTCTACTCGGCCGGCACCCTGTTTGCCCACGGCGAGGTGATCGAGCTCCACTTGCACGAGCGCGACCACTTCATGATCGACTACACCAAGATCCCCCAGGGCATCCTGGAGCGCTGCCGGCTGCTGTTCCTCAACTATCCCAACAACCCTACCGCCACCTGTGCCACCCGCGCCTTCTTTGAGGAGACGGTGGACATCGCGCGGGCCTTCAACGTCATCGTCTGTCACGACGCGGCCTACTCGGAGATCTACTACGACGGCAATCGCCCGCTCTCGTTCCTCGACGTCAAGGGGGCCAAGGACGTGGGGGTCGAGTGCCACTCCCTGTCCAAGACCTACAACATGACCGGCTGGCGCGTCGGCTGGGCGGCGGGCAACGCGGACGTGGTCGCCGGGCTGGGCAAGATCAAGACCAACATCGACTCGGGGGTCTTCCAGGCGGTGCAGGAGGCGGCGATCGAGGCCCTCACCGGGGACCAAACCTGCGTCGCGGACCTGCGGGAGACCTACCAGCGGCGGCGGGACGTGGCCCTCGCCGGCCTGCGCAAGATCGGCCTGACTCCGATTACGCCGGAGGCGGCGTTCTACGTGTGGATGCACACGCCCGAGGGCACCACCTCGGCGGAGTTCGCCGCACGGGTCCTGGAAGAGGCCGGCGTGGTGATCACCCCCGGCACCGGCTTCGGCCCCGGCGGCGACGGCTACGTCCGCATGACCCTCACCGTCCCCGAGGCCCGGTTAGAGGAAGCCATCGCCCGCATGGGGAAAGTCATTTGAAGACGGGTTTTGACCACAGAGACACAGAGGGCACAGAGACTTTTTGTTTGTCGAATGCCCGTAGGGGCGGGTTTATCCGCGCCCGCCCAGGAGTTAGCGGTCGATTGCTCGGTCCAATTGGGAGGAGAATAAGGCTTCTCCGCGCCTGTCCACCTTGTTCTCCGTGATCTCTGTGTCTCTGTGGTGAGAAAGACGATGGCGACTGCGTACATCGGATTCGGCGGCAACATCGGCGACAAGGTCGGCGCCTGCGACGAGGCGCTGCGGCGCCTCGACGCCACGCCGGGGGTGCGGGTGGCGGCGGTCTCCGACCTGTTCCGCTCCGATCCCATGGGGATCCTCGACCAGGACTGGTTCGTGAACGGGGTGGCGCGGCTGGAGACCGACCTGGCGCCGCGGGAGCTGCTTGATTGCCTGATCGACATCGAGGCACGCATGGGTCGGGTGCGGCGGGAGAAGAACGGGCCGCGGCGGATCGACCTCGATATCCTGCTCTACGGGGAGGAGCAGCTGGTCGAACCCAACCTCACCGTGCCCCATCCGGGACTGCTGGCGCGCCACTTCGTCCTCGTCCCGCTCCTGCAGCTCCTGCCCTACGGATGCCACCCCGCGAGCGGTGAGCGCTTCGCCACGGCCCTCGCGCGGCTGCCGGGTGACGGCGGCATCGTGTTGCTGGAGCGCCACACCCTGGGGGTCGGATGATGCACCATCACATCGTGGTCGAGGGACCCATCGGGGTGGGCAAGACGACTCTGGCGCGGATGCTTGCCGAGGAGCTCGGCGCCCGACTGGTGGCCGAGGCCCTGGACGAGAATCCATTGCTGCCGCGGTTCTACGAGGATCCCGCGGGCCGCGCCCTCCAGACCCAGCTCTTCTTCCTCGTCTCCCGCTTCCGCCAGCAGCAGGTCCTCGGGCAGGTCTACCTGCCGGAGGGACCGTGTGTCTGCGATTACCTCTTCGACAAGGACCAGCTCTTCGCCGGCCTCACCCTCAACTCCGAGGAGCTCGCGCTCTACCGCCAGATCTACCAGCTCCTATCCCCGCAGCTCGTCCGTCCCAGCCTGGTGGTCTACCTCCAGGCCTCCACCAAGGAGCTGCTGCACCGCATCGAGAGCCGCGGCGTGCCGTACGAGCGCGGCATCGACAAAGGGTACGTGGAGCGCCTCAACGAGGCGTACAAGGCGTTCTTCTTCGACTACGACGCCAGCCCCCTGCTGGTGATCAACACCACGGACATCAACTTCGTCGACCGCCGCGAGGACTTCGACGACCTCGTCCGCCACATCCGCGACGTCCGTGCCGGCACCGTCTACTACCAGCCCCTGAGCTCGCGTAGCTAGCGCGCCAGTTGCGGGATTGGCACCAAGCGGTCGAACCCTTCCGTGGGCAGGGTCGGCTGATCCGGGAGCGATCCCGGTCTTCCGGGCCACGGCGATCGCGCAAAAAAAGGGCCGCCCCGATGGTCCGGGGCGGCCTGCAAGGTCCTGATCGGCTCAGGCCCGAGAACTACGCGCTTCGTACGACGTTCTCTGCGGCCGGGCCCTTCTGGCCCTGCACGACGTCGAACTCGACGGTCTCGCCCTCGTTGAGGCTCTTGAAGCCGTCCGCCTGGATGGCGGAATGGTGGACGAAGCAGTCCTTCGACCCGTCCGAGGGCGTGATAAAGCCAAAGCCCTTCTGATCGTTGAACCACTTCACTGTTCCTTTGGTACGCATCAACCTGCTCCTTGTGTTGGTCATCGTCGGAGTTCGGGTGATCCGTACTTACCGACCGCGTGACGTGCGCGGACTCGACCCCCGCGCAGGGCTCTATGGCAACGCTGCCATAAAAAAGGGATGGCCCCGTTAGAAGCCACCCCGATATCCATGTCCATAGCTGTAGCTGACTCTCGCTCGACAACCTGTCGAAGTGTGAACTGTCGGCCCATGTGGTCGAGCGGTCAAGCAATAAGATTGACCATCGGCTGACCGAGGCCTCGGCAGCAACCTACGGTCGTCCGTGAACGACTTCGCGGCGCGACCGCCGAGCAGTCCGTGTACGTACCCGTACCGTTCTCCGCCGCCAGGCGATCGTTGGGGATCTGTGTGGGATGACTTATGCTCGGCATAGGGGTTTTGCCGGAGGAGCGCTGTGTCGGGGACGTCGTCGATAGCGGTCATGCACCAGGCCGCGTTGCCAGGGCTGGATCCACTCGCGGAGGCAGTCGAGGCGCAGGCGGCCGCAGGGGTCGAGGAGCGCGGCGCCATCTTCACGCGACGCGAGGTGGTCGAGTTTGTCCTCGACCTAGCGGGGTACACGACGGAAGAGCCACTCCACGAGAAGCGGCTCCTGGAGCCTTCGTTCGGCCACGGCGACTTCCTGCTCGTCGCCGTGGAGCGACTATTGGCGGCCACCCGAGCCCATGGCCCGGCCAAGGCACTTTCTGTCGATGGCCTGTGCGGCTGCGTACGGGCCGTCGAGCTCCATACCACCAGCTTCCACGATACCCGTGATCAGTTGGCGTCCTGCCTCGTCCGCCATGGGCTGTCGGGCTGGGAGACGGAGATCCTGCTCGACCACTGGTTGATCCACGGCGACTTCTTGCTGGAGCCGCTGCCCTTCTTGTTCTCCCACGTGGTGGGCAATCCTCCCTACGTGCGCCAGGAGCTGGTACCTGCACCGTTGCTGGCGGAGTACCGCCGCCGGTTTGCCACCCTGTTCGACCGCGCCGACCTGTACGTCCCGTTCCTGGAGAAATCCCTCGGCCACTTGGAGCCGGCCGGGGTCCTGGCCTTCATCTGCTCGGATCGCTGGATGAAGAACCGCTACGGCGGTCCTCTGCGGCAGCTCGTCGCGAACCAATTCCGCCTTCGGTACTACGTGGACATGGTGGATACCCAGGCCTTCCACAGGGACGTCATCGCCTATCCGGCCGTGACGGCCATTGCCCGCGAAGAGCCGGGGCCGACCAGGGTGGCGCATCAACCGGCGATCGAACGGGACGCATTGACGGCCTTGGCGCGAGCATTGCGCGGCGAGCCTTCGCAGGCCGATGGCTCGGTGCAGACCGTCGAGGCGGTGGTTCGCGGCCCGGATCCGTGGATCCTTGACTCGTTCGACGCGCTGGCCGTGGTCCGTCGTCTCGAGGGCGCCTTCCCGACTCTGGAGGAGGCGGGCTGCTCCGTCGGGATTGGAGTCGCCACCGGTGCGGACCGGGTATTTGTCGCCCCCTACGATGCGCTCCCTGTGGAGCCAGACCGCAAGCTCCCGCTGGCCATGACGCGGGACATCTGCTCAGGGCGAGTCGACTGGGGAGGACAGGGCGTCATCAACCCGTTCCGCGACGACGGCGGCGTCGTCGATCTGCGCCGCTACCCATTGCTCGCCGCCTACCTCGGTCGCCATGAGGAGGCGATCCGTCGGCGCAACGTCGCGCACCGCAACCCCGGAAGCTGGTATCGGACCATCGACCGCATCTATCCGGCGCTCACCACCACACCGAAGCTCCTCATCCCCGACATCAAGGGTGAACCCAACATCGTCTTCGAGGGGGGGCACTACTACCCCCACCACAACCTTTACTACATCACCTCGGACGAGTGGGACCTGCACGCCTTGCAGGCCGTGCTCCTGTCGGGGATCGCCCGGCTGTTCATCGCCACCTACTCGACGCGGATGCGCGGCGGCTACCTGCGCTACCAGGCTCAGTACCTGCGCCGTATCCGGCTTCCGCGCTGGAAGGACGTCCCCGCGCAGGCACGTACGGCTTTGGCCAGGGCGGCGGCGGACGGTGGTCTCGCGGCCTGCAACGACGTGGTGTGCGATCTCTACGGCCTGACCCCGGTCGAGAGAACGGCCGTGATCGGGTAGCCTCCGACCCCGATCGCCCATGCCCCTCGACCTCGCCGACTGCGACACCAAGGCCCGCGCGGCCGTGAAGCGCTTCTGGGGCACCCGGGTGAATGCGGCGCGGAAACAGGGGAAGGGAGGTCGGCGTGACCAAGGCGAGCGTGCCGCCGTCACCGCTGGCAAGAACATGGATGGGTTCGTGGACCTGGTCCGCGACCTGGTGCGGGCCAACGGCTTGGCGGACGCGGAGGTCTGCCAGCAACGCCGGTTACTGACCCTGCCCGGCTACTTTCGTCCGACCAAGCTGTGGGACCTCCTGGTGATCCGGCAGGGCAGGCTCATCGCGGCCGCGGAGTTCAAGTCCCAGGTTGGGCCGTCCTTCGGCAACAACGCGAACAACCGCTGTGAGGAGGCCATTGGGAACGCCGTCGACCTCTGGACCGCCTACCGCGAGGGTGCCTTCGGCGACATCCGCCGCCCGTTCGTCGGCTACCTCGTGCTGGTTGAGGACGCCCTCTCGTCTCGCACCCCGGTTCGCGCCACCTCACCCCACTTCGATGTCTTCCCCGAGTTCCGCGACGCCTCCTACGCCCAGCGCTACAGCCTCCTTTGCCAGAAGCTGATGCAGGAGCAGCTCTACACCGCTGCCGCGGCAATCCTCTCCCCGCGCACCGCCGCCAAGACCGGCGAGTACTCCGAGGTCACCCAGCTCACCAGCCTGAAGTCTTTCGTTACCACGCTCGCCGGCCATATCGCGGCGGAGGCTGCGTTGTAGCCAGTGACGGTTCGTTGGGAACACATCCGCGCGTCGCCGGGGCTGGCTTCCGGACGGTCGGGCGCCAGTCACGCGACACGGATGGCCTCCTGCTCAACGGTGGCGCGGAGTTGCTGTCGCAAGGCCTTCATGGTGACGAGGTCGACCCGCGTGCCGAGCAAATCTTCCAGGTGGAACTTCAGATCCATGAAGCGATCGAAGGTCGCCGGGCCGTCGAACTCGACCAGAAGGTCCACATCGCTACCTTCCTGGGTTTCGTTACGCGCGAGGGAGCCGAGGAGCGCGAGGCGTGTGACATGGTAATGCTGCCGGATCGCGGCGCCATGCTGGGGCAGGCGGGAGATCGTCTGCTCGCGGTTCATGACGGGCCTCGTCGTACATCCTGGTCCCCGGGTAGATGGCTGTCACCCGGCTCCCTCACCCCGTCCCTCTCCCGCGAGGGGCGAGGGGGCTTGTCTTCGCAGCTGGGCGTCTCTGCGCGAGGACAAAAAAGCCCCAGGGAGCGGCGGTTTGCCAGCGCCCTGGGGCGTAGACTGTCCGGCGGTAGGACTAGTTGGAGGTGCGGCCGCCGACGCCCTTGGTGTCGGCGGTGACGGTCTTGGCGGGCTCCTTGGGGCGCAGCTCGCGGGTCGCCTTGCCGGCGCGCCACATCTCGCTGTTGCCGAGCTCGGCGAGCTCGGCGGTGAGGGTCTGCTGGTAGTCCGCGGCGCCGCAGGCCTCCAGGACGCGGCGGGTCTCGTCGCCGTTCTTCACCCGCTGGTACAGCTCCTTGAAGACCGGCAGGACGGCCTCCTTGAACCGGGGCCGCCAGTCGAGGGCGCCGCGCTGGGCGGTGGCGGAGCAGTTGGCGTACATCCAGTCCATGCCGTTCTCGTCCACCAGGCGGATGAGGCTCTGGGTCAGCTCCTCCACGCTCTCGTTGAACGCCTCGCTGGGGGAGTGGCCATTGGCACGCAGGGTGTCGTACTGCGCCTCCATCACCCCGGCGAGGGCGCCCATGAGGATGCCGCGCTCGCCGGTGAGGTCGCTGTACACCTCGTTCTCGAAGGTGGTGGGGAAGAGGAAGCCGCTGCCCACGGCGATCCCCAGGGCGAGGGTGCGTTCCCGGGCGCGGCCGGTGAAGTCCTGGGCCACGCCGAAGCTGGAGTTGATGCCGGCGCCGGAGAGGAAGTTGCGGCGCACGTTGAGGCCCGAGCCCTTGGGGGCCACCAGGATCACGTCCACATTGGGGGGCGGCACGACGCCGGTCTGGTCCTTGTAGACGATGGAGAAGCCGTGGGAGAAGTACAGGGCGTCACCCTCGTCGAGGCACTCCTTGATGGTCGGCCAGATCGCCTTCTGCGCCGCGTCGGAGACCAGCATCTGGATGATGGTCCCGCGCCGGGCCGCCTCGTCGATCTCGAACAGGGTTTCACCCTCCACCCAGCCGTCGGCGACCGCGCGATCCCAGTCCTTCTGGAACCGCTTGGCCTGGCCAATGATGACGTTGAAGCCGTTGTCCTTCATGTTCAGGGCCTGGGCCGGCCCCTGCACGCCGTAGCCGATGACCGCGATGGTCTCGTCCTTGAGGACCTCCCGGGCCTTGGCCACGGGGAACTCGTCGCGGGTCACCACCTCTTCCTTCGTGCCACCAAAATCGATCGTTGCCATCCACTGCTCCCGGTTGGTTGAGCGCGCTCGTTGCGTTCCGCCCTGTCAAAAAGGGGGCGAAGTATGGAGAGCTTCCCAGGTGGGGTCAATTTTCGGGGCAATGGACCACACGCTGCATCTCGTTGCCCGACGGTAGTGAAACTTCATCTAAGGAAGGCAGGAATGCAGGAAAGGCGAGGTTCCCCCCTCGACGCCACCAGGCCTCGCGGCAGGGTGTTGCCGTGCGGCGGAGGTGAGCGGTTTCTAAGGAATCTAGGAAGGTTGGAACGCGGGGTCTTCCCCCTACGCGGTGACACCTCCCTTCCTGTCTTCCCGTAGTTCTCCTGCCTTCCTTAGATGGATGACACCGCGTGTCGGTCTACCGTGCGGCGAAGGAGACCGGCAGGCGGCGCGGCCCCCAGTCGCCGGGCTGAGCTGCGAAGTGGCCGGGGATCGGCTCGCCGCAGCGGCCACAGTGGCCGTCACCGGTGAGGTTGTAGGCACCGAGCTGGTACCAGTCCCGCTCGATCAGCAGGGCGTGGCAGCTCGGGCAGTAGGTGCTGCTGCCCGCCGGGTCGTGGACGTTGCCGGTGTAGACGAAGTGCAGGCCGGCATCGAGGGCGATGTGACGCGCCCGGGAGAGGGTGGACCGCGGGGTCGCAGGGGTGTCGAGCATCTTGTAGTCGGGGTGGAAGGCGGTGAAGTGGAGCGGGACGTGCGGCCCCAACTCGGTGGCGATCCACTGACACTCGGCGTGGATCTCCTCGTCCGAGTCGTTGTGTCCGGGAATCAGCAACGTGGTGATCTCCACCCACACCTGGGTTTGGTGCACGAGGTAGCGCAGGGTGTCGAGGACCGGCTGCAAGTGGCTGTGGGTGATCTTGCGGTAGAAGTCCTCGGTGAACCCCTTGAGATCGACGTTGGCGGCATCCATGGCGGCAAAGAACTCCGCACGCGCCTGCTCCGTGATGTAGCCCGCGGTCACGGCGACCGTCGCGATGCCGAGGGCACGGCACGCGGCGGCGGTGTCGATGGCGTACTCGGCAAAGATC
>JASFUG010000032.1:0-15073 GCA_050050395.1 Nitrospirota bacterium | reverse complement strand
CGGACGGCCGGCAGCATGCGCTCGGCGGCGGTCTCCGGTCGCATGAACGCGCCGACGCAGTGCGCCAGCCGCTGCGAGTCAGCCCCTTCCACACGCAGCAGGGCGGCCATCGTGTCGAGGAGCTTTTCTTCGGTAGTGGCCTCCAGGCTCTCGACAAGGAGCTCCTCGTTCACTTCACCCCCGGCGAGCAGGTCGATGAGATCATTCGGGGTGAGCTCCAAGGTACGGGCGCCGAGGTCACGCAGGAGATCACCGCGCTCTTGCACGGGCAGCTGTGCTGCACTGTGCACTATACGGTTGAAGAGCTGGGCGAGGAGCTTTCCAGACAGTACCGGTTGGTTCCCACCGTCACCGTTTCCCTGATCTTTGACCTCCTGCACCAGGTGGGCGAGGCTGCCCTCGCGGTGCAGGAGCTCTCGCAGAAACTCCATCGCCTCGCGGGTGAGGGGCTCGACCGATGAACCACCGCGGCCGGTGATGAGCGAGTACCAGAGCTGCCGCTCGCGATCCGTCAGGCTGGGGTCAGATGACAGCCTGATGCCGTCGTTTGCGATGGTGACGTCGCATTCCAGACCGGCAAGTCGGAAGTGCGGAAAATCATAGCCTTCGAGTGCCTCGGGCTGGTCGGTCTTGGCGCTGGCGGTCGGTAGTGTGACCAGACGGGCGACCAGGTCCTGCACCTCTTGCTTCTCGGCCCCTTCACGCACGTTGAGTCGCGCGATTCCCACGCGATGCATGTGACCACACAGGGACCGGAGGGCGGGTGATAGACCATCCAATCGCTCCTCGTCGATGATGAGCTGGTCGGGTCCAAAGGCAAGACGGACGGACCCCCGGTCATCGGTGGCTTGCCGGTAGAGGTCAAACAGATCTTGGTGGATGGATGCGGCGGTGGGATGTTCCGCGCCATAGAGACCGATCGTCTTCAGGGTGCGGTGGAGCTGCCGGCAAAAGGCGAGGGTCGCCTCTCGGCCGTTCTCTTCACGGTCACGCTCTTCCGGTGGATGTTGGGGATGCACTTCCACGCCCTGATCGTCCGCCTTATCGTTGTCGTCCCTTTGTCATTCTACGTCTCGGCATCGCGACTGGCGCGGAAATCACGCCACGGCGGTCGTGGCGGTTTCCACGAGCCATCGTCGCCCTTTGCGTGATTGTGCGACGGGGATCGCGCGTGCATCTGGAAAACGCCCCATCTCGATCTTTATCGGATGGGCCAAACCGCTGGGCAACCAGACAAACGGAAAATTCGCCGTCGTCGCCGATGTGGGGCGGCGAATCCGGCTGGAATCGTCGCGCCAGCGCGGCGCAGCCGGCGGAGGGCAAACTGAGACACGCCGTAGATCGACACCGAGCGTGCGGAAAACTCATCCCGATGTGTTACGTGAGATCGATAGGGTTCCGAAAGATATGGCGTCTTGTCGTTGGGCGCCTTGGAGTGGGGGTGAGTGGCGGTCGTCCTCGGTTGGATTCCTGGTATGAAGCCATTGTCGTCGACCGAGTTGCACTCCGTGACCGCCAATGGCGGGCCACAGGCTCCGGGAGATTGGGCGCTGCTCGCCGAGGTGTTTGATGCGGCAGTCGCCGCAGCGGCATGGGTCGATGCCGATCTCAGCTTCCGCTGGCTCAACAGCCGGTTTTCCGAGTGGTTCCCGCACGGCTTGGTTGCGACCGGCGCGTCTGATCCGTGGTTCAAATCGGGCAGGGGTTGGGAGGATCTCGCTCGTTTGACCCTGTCCGAACAGCGCGGTCAAGTCGACCTGCTATGCCAGGAATCGGCGGCCGGTGGACGTCAGTCGTTTCGGGTGACCACGGCGATGTGGCAGGAAGGCGTGCTCTTCGTATTGACCGACGTGACGCCGGAGCGCCGCCTCAAAGAGGTCTTGCTGCAGAACCAGAGGCTGGAAAATCTGGGGTCGGTCGCGGCCGGGGTCGCACACGATTTCAACAACGTGCTCGCCGGGATCTTGGGAGTCGCGGCCTTGCTGCAGGAGGGGATTCCCAGCAGCGACCCGCAACACACCCTGGTGGATGAGATTGCACGGGTAGGATCCTCGGCGACGAGCCTGACACGGCAGATCCTCGACTTCGTCCGCCAGGGCGAAGAGGAGTCGGTGGTGGTCGATCTTCGCGACGCCGCGCGTGAGGTGATGGACTTGCTGCGGCGCACCATCGACCCGAAGGTGCGCATCGACTTCGTTGTGGACTCGGCACCATCGGCGATACGCATCGATAAGGGTCGAGTGCAGCAGGTGCTGATGAACCTATGCTGCAACGCGCGTGACGCCATGCCGGCCGGGGGAGTTCTCACCGTAACCGTCACGCGTCGCGGAGAGGTGGTCACCCTCCGTGTCCGCGATACCGGTATGGGAATGCCCAGGGACCTGATGGAGCGAATCTTCGATCCGTTCTTTACCACGAAGGAACATGGGAAAGGGACCGGCCTCGGGTTGGCAGTGTGTCGCGAAATTGTCACGGCGGCTGGCGGCGACATGCGTGTCGAGAGCACACCTGGCGAGGGGAGTCTGTTCGAAGTGCACTTGCCGGCCGTCGTGGATTGGGTTCCGTCATCCGATGACCCGACGAACGAGGAAGCGACCCGGGTCGAGTCTGGAAGACGGATCCTCGTGGTGGATGACGAGCCGCTGGTGCGCATGGTTGCGGAGCGATTCCTGCGCCGCGAGGGGTACGAGGTGGTTTCCGTGGAGGACGGCGATGACGCGCTCACCGTCCTGCGCCGGGGGGTGCCGCGCATCGATCTCGTGATCCTCGATCTCACCATGCCGGGTAAGAGCGGCCCCGAGGTAGTGGTCGCTGCGCGTGAGCTCCTTCCGGAGCTGCCCATCCTAATCTCCAGTGGTTACAGCGAGGCGGCGATCGAGAACCGCGGCTGGGCGCTCCAGGTCCAGGGCTTCCTCCAGAAGCCGTATCAGCGTGCCGCCCTCCTCGGTACCGTCGGGCGGTTGTTAAGCACGGCGAACGTGTGATCCGACGCTCGTTTGCGGGGTCGTCAACCGGGCGCCGACAGGGCGGGGGGCACGACGGGGTCCCTGGAGGGGATCCCGGCCCGCGGCCCAGGCATATCCCGAAGGCTACTTCCTGGCTTCTTGCGCGGCTTCGGCTAGTGCTTGGCGAACGACGCTATCGAACCTCGCCAGCGGCTGGGCACCGCGCACGTAACGACCATTGACGAAGGTGGCGGGCGTACCATTCGCGCCGATTGCCGTGGCCTCCTTGGTCTCCGCTTCGATCTGGGCATCGAAGCGGTCCGAGTCGATGGCGGCGGTGAAGCGTGCGACATCGAGCCCGACCTCGCCGGCGCTGGCGATCAGGCCTTCGCGATCGAGGCGGGCGCCTTTCACGAGCAGGCGATCCTGATACTCCCAGAACTTGCCCTGCTCGTGGGCAGCGAGGGCGGCGCGGGCGGCGATCTTGGCCTGCTTGTGGAACGGCAGCGGATGCTGCTTGATCGCGATGCGAAGCTGATCGGGATATTTCTCGCGCAGGGCTTTCAGGGTCGGACCGACCCTCACGCAGAACGGTCACTGGTAATCGAGGAAGGCGATCGCCGTGACCTGCGCGTTCGACGGCCCGATCACCGGAGCCTTACCGATCTCCAACGGGTAGCGCTTGTTCGGGTCCGGTCCGCGCGGTTTGGTTGGCGGTGCGGCCGGCTTCGGCGGCTTCTCCCCCAGCGCGACCCGCACCTCGTACTCGAAATTGGCGTACGGCTGGGCGCCGTTGACCTTACGGCCGTTGATGAACGTGGCCGGAGTGCCGTTGGCACCGATTGCCATGGCCTCCTTGGTCTCCGCTTCGATCTGGGCATCGAAGCGGTCCGAGTCGATGGCGGCGGTGAAGCGTGCGACATCGAGCCCGACCTCGCCGGCGCTGGCGATCAGGCCTTCGCGATCGAGGCGGGCGCCCTTCACGAGCAGGCGATCCTGATACTCCCAGAACTTGCCCTGCTCGTGGGCGGCGAGGGCCGCGCGCGCGGCGATCTTGGCCTGCTTATGGAACGGCAGGGGGTGCTGCTTGACGGCGAGGCGAAGCCGATCGGGGAACTGTTCGCGTAACTTCTTCAGGGTCGGACCGACCCTCACGCAGAACGGTCACTGGTAATCGAGGAAGGCGATCGCCGTGACCTGCGCGTTCGACGGCCCGATCACCGGAGCATCACCAACCTCGACCTCGTAGGTCTTGTTGGGATCCTCGGCAACGCGGGCCGCCGGCTTCGGCCGCTGGTAATCGGCCACCGCCTTGCGTGTCGCGACGATCTGGTCGCCGATCCGCAGCTCAGCGATAGCCTGGCGGGCGAAGCCGCGGCTCACTCCACAGACACGATCCTTCTCGATGCAGTTCTTCAGGGTTCCCTTGCCGCAGCCGCACGGGCAGTTGTGCTCCTCCAGGAAGCGAGCCAGGGTCTCCTGCTTCACCGGATCGAGGTCGGCGGCCTGCAGCTCGATCTCCATCGGCAGGCCCGCGGCCGTGGCGGGAGGGACCACCGTCAGGAGGGCGAGGATGAGAATGGTGAGGAATGTGCGCATGATGTTTTTAACGGCTGAGGAGGCGCGCGGCGTCCTTGGCAAAGTAGGTGAGGATGAGGTCGGCGCCGGCGCGCCGCAGGCTGATCAGACTCTCCATCATCACCCGCTGTTCTTCGAGCCAGCCATTCGCCGCTGCGGCTTTGATCATGCTGTACTCGCCACTGACCTGATAGGCCGCGATCGGATGGTCGAACTCGTCGCGCAAGGCGCTGACGACGTCAAGATAGGGGAGGCCGGGCTTCACCATCAAGATGTCGGCCCCCTCCTCGACATCCATCGTCGCCTCGCGGATGGCCTCGCGGACGTTTGCGGGGTCCATCTGATACCCCCGGCGGTCGCCGAAGGCGGGCGTCGACTCCGCCGCCTCGCGGAAGGGTCCATAGAAGCCGGACGCGTACTTCACCGCATACGACAGGATCGGGATCTGGCTGTGACCATCCTCGTCGAGGGCCTCGCGGATGGCTCCCACCCGACCGTCCATCATGTCCGAAGGCGCCACCACGTCGGCCCCCGCCTCGGCATGGCTTAGCGCCTCTTCCGCCAGGACGGAAAGGGTCGCATCGTTGTCCACCTGCTCGCCGTCGAGGATGCCGCAGTGGCCGTGGGATGTATATTCACACAGGCACACGTCGGTGATGACGGTGAGCTCCGGGAGCGCGTCCTTCAGGGCACGAATGGTGTTCGGGATGATTCCATCAGCCTGGGTGGCACTCGAGCCCGAGGCGTCCTTGTGTTCCGGGATGCCGAACAGGATCACCGCAGGGATCCCGAGCTCGTGTACCTCTCTTGCCTCGGCAACGATGTTTTCCGCCGACTGCTGGAAGATGCCTGGCATGGAAGAGATTGGCTGCTTCACGTTCCTCCCGACGATCGAGAACATCGGGTAGATCAGATTATCTACGGAGAGCGTGGTCTCGCGGACCATGCGCCGCAAATTCTCAGTGCGCCGTAAGCGGCGGCCGCGGGTGATCGGGAAGTACATGGGGCTAAGGGTCCGGAGGCAAGGGGCCTGCTCAGCCATCAAAACGCATGGCGTGCTCGTGCAGGTAGGCACGGATCGTCTCGATCTCCTGGGGCGTGGGCATGGGACGCCCGGCCTTCTTGATCATCCCGAGCATCGACGAGACCTTGGCGTCCCAGTAACCGCGACCGGCCTGTTTGGGCGGGATGGCATCGTGGCAGCCGTCGGCCGAGCAGTACTTGACGTAGGTGCGAGCCCCCGGGCTATCCGGATCGGGAAGGTCGGCCTTGCAGGCGACGCCGACGAGGACGGAATAGGCGAGCAGGGCGGCCAATCGAGCAGACATGGGCAAAGAGTACGGCTTTTGTTGCCAATTCTCATCCATTACCTCTGCGTGGGTCTCGAGCGGGCGGACCTCGCGTGCAATCGTGGACGCTGAGCGGTCCGCGAAGGCGGGAGAGTGGAGAATGGGAGGCCTCCGGTCAAAGACCCACCCAGTGGGCACGCGCTGATGGTGGTACGTCGGGGCCTGCGCCGGCCTGACGGGTTTAAAACCTCCACGTGGGCTAGCAGAGTCGCCGTTCTGCATCGATGATGGGTAACGGACTTGCCCAGGAACGCTTATGGATGCCGCATTCACCCCCACCGACTTCCTCCATCGCAAAGCCGAAAACCGCGTGGAGATGGTGTGGGCCGATGGCCACCGATCGGTCTACCCGGTCCCTTATCTCCGCCAGAACTGTCCGTGTGCCCGGTGCGTGAAGGAGAAACGCAGCACCGTCAAGCCGTTGCCGATGGCGAGCGCCGAGGAGGTGCGGATCGGCGAGATGGATGTGGTTGGGGGCTACGCGATCCATTTCGGCTTCACGGATGGTCACAGTGTCGGGATTTTCTCCTTCGATCACTTGCGAGAGATCTGCCCGTGTGATGCGTGCCGCGCAGCCCGCAAGGCGCAGGAGGATGGTTCGGAAGGGACGACGGAGACCCTCACGCCGTTGTCGTGAGCGGGGCGGCCTCGGCCGGGGCGATCGTTGGGGCGGGGATGAAGATCCTGAGCTGGAACGTCAACGGCATCCGTGCGTGCGCCCAGAAGGGGCTTCTACAATGGATGGCCGACTGCGACGCCGATGTCATCTGTCTGCAGGAGACCAAGGCCAAGCCCGAACAGCTCGATAAAGCGCTGCTGCACCCGCCGGGCTACAATGCTTACTGGTACAGCGCCGAGCGGCCTGGGTACAGCGGCGTCGTCACGTACTCGCGGATTGCGCCGCGGCAGGTCGTCTACGGCCTTCGTGGCGGCTGGCAGGACGACGAGGGTCGGGTAATCCGCACCGACTTCGACGGGCTGACCCTGTTCAACGTGTACTTTCCCAACGGTCAGCGCGACGCGGAGCGTCTCGCGTACAAGCTGGCCTTTTACGACCACTTTCTTGGCATCGCCGAGGAGTTGCGCCGAGCGGGCCATCGTCTGGTGGTCAGCGGCGACTACAACACGGCCCACAAGGAGATCGATCTCGCCAACCCCAAGGAGAACAGTGAACGCTCCGGCTTCTTGCCGGTGGAGCGCGCGTGGCTCGATCGCTTCGTCGCCCACGGCTATGTGGATACGTTCCGCGAGTTCAACCAGGAGCCGGATCAGTACACCTGGTGGACGTACCGCTTCGGTGCCCGGCGCCGGAACATCGGTTGGCGCATCGACTACCACTTCGTCAGCGCCGAGCTGCGGCCACATTTGACCGCCGCCACAATCCACCCCGAGGTCACGGGGTCGGACCACTGCCCGGTCGGGATCGAACTGGAGCTCTGATTCGGGGGCGCGTGGTGTCGTAACCACGTCGTCCACCGACGACCTCGGGGAAAGCCGGACATCAGTGCCTCATCACCGGCGCGACCAGTGGTGGTTATGGCACCCCGGGCAGCCAGGACTGGTTGTAGTAGTCCTGGAGGGTCATCATGGTGAAGCACCATGGCGGCCGATGGCAGAACGCGAGCACCGTTGGCGCCGTGGTTTGCACGGTGATCTTGCGGTTGAACGGGGTCACGTCCTCGATTTGGTGCGCTGCGTCCTCCTCCCCGATCCATTGCTCCTGACTGGGTAGGGCCAGGAAGGCGTGGGTGCGCGCACACACGTGGGGCGCATGTTGGCACATGGAGTGGCTCCTTATTCCTACCCCGCTCCTTCGCAAAGCTGATGCCACGCGCGGGCCTGTTCTGGCCCGTAGCGGCGTCATCGTTGCAGTGTCAACGGGTTATGCGGTGGCGACTGGACAAGTGTCCTGTCGCATGGCGATGGGATTCCCGCATCGAGGCCGCGGTGCGTCTCAAAATGAGAGAGCAGCGGTGGCCCGCGTTGTGTTCCGGAGGCAGGTCGCGCCGTCGCCGGGTGGCGACCACGAATCGTCGGTGCGACCGCCGGGGGAACCGGAACGCGGCGGCCTGCGTGCTACTGGGTGAGACGGCCGGTGCGGGTTAGGCGTGGCAAATGATTCTCGGGATTACACGAGACGTAGATCACCATCGCCTTGCCGACCAACTTTTCTCGCGGTACCGAGCCCCAGAATCGGGAGTCGTGCGAGTTGTCCCGGTTGTCTCCCATAAAGAAGTAGTGTTGGGGCGGTACGTGGTAAGGGCCGAAATTATCCCGGGGCCCGAGCTGTGCGTTGTCATGGGGGTAGATTGCCCGATCGGTCCACTGGGCGTACGGCTCGTCCTGCAGCACGCCGTTGACGTAGAGCCGCTTGTTCCGGATCTCGATCGTATCCCCGGGCAGGCCCACCAGGCGTTTAATAAAGTCTCGCGTCTCGTCCTTGGGATACTTGAAAACGACGATGTCGCCGCGCTGCGGCTCACGAATGGTGAAGATCGGTTCTCTCATCCCCGGCAGGCGGATGCCATAAAGCATCTTGTTGACCAGCAGGTGGTCGCCCACCAGCAAGGTCTTCTCCATGGAGCCCGAGGGAATCTTGAACGCCTGCACACAAAAGGTGCGAAGGAACAAGGCGAGGACCACTGCCAGCGACAGCGCGTCGTGGTACTCGACGACCTTGTTGGGGAGGCGTTGGCCGACGAAGGTACGCGCCACACCCAGGCCGAGCAGGACGAAACCCAGTGCGAAGCGTGGAAATAGCCAGCCGATCGGTGCGTTGGCATCCAGGTGATACGCGACGATCATCGCCCCACAGATGGCCAGGGGGACGCCGTACAGATACCTGGCGTGGCGCTCGGGAATCTCCATGGGCTGCAGCGGGAGGGGAGGCGGGCTTTTCCCAGCGAGGGTAAGAAGGACGGTACGACCGTCGGATGCAGAGTCTGCTATTCCGAGTGTGACGATTGCTGGTAACCAGCGTCTCTTTAGTCGCCGAGCTTCAACACCGCGAGGAAAGCGGATTGCGGCACCTCGACGTTGCCCACCTGTTTCATCCGCTTCTTTCCGGCCTTCTGTTTCTCCAGCAGTTTGCGTTTTCGGGTAATGTCGCCGCCATAACACTTTGCCGTGACGTTCTTGCGTAGCGCCTTGATCGTCTCGCGGGCAATGACCCGGGAGCCGACCGCCGCCTGGACGGCGATGTCGAATTGTTGTCGTGGGATGAGCTCCTTGAGCTTCTCCGCCAGGGCGCGCCCCCGGGGGTAGGCGGTGTCGCGGTGCACGATACACGACAGGGCGTCGACCGGTTCGCCATTGAGTAGCAGATCGAGCTTCACCAGGTCCGCCATCCGATAATCGGCAAGCTCGTAGTCCAGTGAGGCATAGCCGCGGGAGACTGACTTCAACCGGTCATAGAAGTCGAGGACGATCTCGCTCAGCGGCAGGTGGTAACGCAGCATGATCCGGTTGCCAGGGATGTAGTCCATGCCCTGCTGCGTGCCGCGCCGCTCCTGGCACAGCGCCAACACTCCGCCGATCATCTCCCGTGGAACGATGATGGTCGCATTGATGATTGGCTCGGAGATGGTCTGGATGTGCTGTGCCTCGGGGAGGTTCACCGGGTTGTCGATGGTGATCGTGGCGCCGTCGGTAAGCTCCACGTGGTAGACGACGGTGGGCGCCGTGGCGAGGATGCCGACGTCGAACTCCCGTTCCAGCCGGCTCTGGATGATCTCCAGGTGTAAGAGACCGAGGAACCCACAGCGAAACCCAAAGCCCAGCGCCATGGAGTTTTCTGGCTCCCAGGTAAACGCAGCATCGTTGAGCGCCAGCCTCTCGAGGGCCTCGCGCAGGTCCTCGTAGTCGCTGGAATCCAGCGGGTAGAGCCCGGCGAAGACCATCGGCTGGGCCTTGCGGAAGCCAGGAAATGGTGTCGCGGTCGGGTGTGCCGGATGGGTAATCGTGTCGCCGACCCTCACCTCGTGGACATCCTTGATCGACGCGGTCACGAAGCCCACCTCGCCAGTGTTCAGCTGGTCGAGCCGCTGCATCTTGGGAGAGAAGACTCCCACCTGGTCAACCTCGGCACGGCGGCCGGTGGCCATGAAGAGGATCGGCTCGCCGATTCGCAGGGTGCCGTCGATCACCCGCACCAGGGCGACGGCCCCCAGGTATGGGTCGAACCAGGAGTCGAAGATCATCGCCTTCAGGGGTGCCGCCGGGTCTCCCCTCGGGGGCGGAATCCGGGCGACGACCTGCTCCAGGATCTCGCGGATCCCGATCCCTTCCTTGGCGCTCGCCAGACAAGCGTCGGCGGCGTCAAGCCCGATGACTTCCTCGATCTGCAAACGGGTACCCTCGGGGTCCGCCGCCGCCATGTCGATCTTGTTGAGGACGGGCAGGATCTCTAGATCATGCTCCAGCGCCAGGTAGACGTTGGCGAGGGTCTGGGCCTGAACCCCCTGGGTCGCATCCACCACCAGCAGGGCACCGTCACAGGCCGCCAGGGAGCGGGAGACCTCGTAAGTGAAGTCGACGTGCCCGGGCGTGTCGATGAGATTGAGCTGGTACGTATGGCCATCGCTCGCCCTATATGCGAGGCGCACCGACTGCGCCTTGATCGTAATGCCGCGCTCGCGCTCGATGTCCATGGTGTCGAGGAATTGTTCCTCCATCTCCCGATCCGACACCGCACCGGTGAGCTGCAGGAAGCGGTCCGCCAGGGTCGACTTGCCGTGGTCGATGTGCGCGATGATGGAAAAATTGCGGATATATGTGGGATCCATGGGTTCGTGGTGCCGGCACGGTCGCGCTCGCTTCAATCCGCCAGTATGGCCCGCAGCCGGGGACGGGTGCCAGACCGGCACGGATTCCCGCGTCCCGGGGGCCGTCAAGCCTTCTGGCCGTCCACCGATGCGGTAGGAATCTCCGAGGAACCGTGTTGCGGAGGTGAGGAGGGCCATGGAAGGGCTTGCGTTACCCACAGACGACGGAGCCCAAGTGGAGGCCGGCAGGGCGACACTGCCGGTCTGCACCTTCGGCCAGGGCCGGCCCCGTCTCGCCGTGCCACTCGCTGCATTGCGAGCCGTGCTCGACCCGTGCCTCATTTTTGCGCTCCCTACGGCTCCGGAGTGGATCTTGGGGGTCGTCCACTGGCGGGGTGAGGTAGTTCCCCTCCTCGATGGCGAATACCTGTTCGCGAGTGAAACCACCGCCGTCAGCGAGGTGTCGCGGTTTCTCGTGTTCGAGAACGGTGGGGTGCCGGTCGCGGTGCGCACGGCCGGTGTTCCAACGCTTGCCGCCCTCGTCGACGGGGACAATGTCGTGGAGGAGGGCATGGAGCTCCCGCCGCATGTGCGTGGCGTGTGGTCGTACCACGGCGAACCCCACTACTTGCTGGACATCGAAGGCTTGCTGGCCGCGCATCGCCCGTGAGGCCGTGGAGAAAACGAGCCATGACTCGCTCGATGCCCAAGAACCATGTCCAGGAGTCCACGGGCTCCACCACCGTGACGCGGGCCATAGCGGCAATGCCTCGCGCTACACCTTTGCGGCCGCCGCTCTTGATCGGCCTGACGGTGGTTCTCGTGGCGACCTGCGGAGGCGGCCTGGCGTGGCTTTACCGGGATCTCGTCGCCCTATGGAGTGACAAGGAGGTTGCGCGCACCACCGACGTACTGGCCGGGTTGATGCCGACCGTGGCTTCGGCGGCCGCCGGCGACGGAAATCTCCAGGAGCTGCTCGGAGGGTTGATGTCCTCGTGGGGCCTGCGCTACGCCATCGTCACCGACGGTGAGGACGATCTCGCCGCAGGTCATTTCATGTCCGGGGTCGACACCGGTGCAGTGCTCGCGGCAGTCGCCACGGTGGAGCAACCTGATGACGCAGTGAGCCACGGCGCAGGCATCCGGCGCTCGCCCCAATCCTTGGGTGAGACCACCGTGGTCAATCTCACCGCGCACGTGGCCGACGGGGTCCGCCTGCACGTCGGCCTGCCCGTGCCGGCGCCGCCCGAAGCCTTCGCCGCGCCCTGGCTGCGCGCTTCGGCCTTCTTGTGCGTGGGAGTGGTCGGTGTGCTCGTCCTAACGGCGTTGTACCTGGGCCGGCGAGTGGTAGAGCCGCTCATGGCCTTGGAGCAGAGTGCGCGCAAGATCGGCATGGGGGACGCGGCGGCCCCGGGATGGGTCGGCGGCTGTGCGGAGGTCGGCCGCCTGTCTCATGCGTTGGTCGAGACCAACAAGCGTCTGCGCGGTCTATTGCGCTCGGACCTGGACAAGAAACACATGCAGGAGCAGCTCATTGATCTCCTGCGTATCGTTTCTGCGGCGACCGATGGGCAGCTCAATAAGCGCGCCAAGGTCACGCCGGACGAGTTCGGCTCCCTCGCCGACGCGTTCAATACGATGGTTGGCGGTCTTGCTTCGCTGGTCACCAAGATGCGCGACACGTCCGTGGAGATGAACGACGCCACCAAGTCGATCGCCGGATCCGCCGAGACCATGAAGGGTGGTGTCGACGAGCAGAATCGCCACATCCGTGCCACCCGCAGCCTGCTGGTGGCGATCGCCACCAGCATGCAGGAGGTAACTCAGCGTGCCCTGGCTGCGGCCGGGGCGGCGGGAAAGGCGCTGCAGAGCGCCAAGGAGGGGGAGCAAGTGGTGGAGGAGACCACCGAGCGGATGCGCCGTATCCGTGGCACGGTCCAGTCCGCCGGCCACATGGTCCAGCGCCTGGGTGAGCGCTCCATCGAGATCGGGGAGATCAATCAGCTCATCGAAGACATCGCCAACAAGACCAACCTCCTCGCTCTCAACACCGCGATCGAGGCCGCCCGGGCCGGGGAGCATGGCAAGGGGTTCGGCGTGGTGGCGGACGAAGTGCAGAAGCTCGCCGAGCGCTCCACCGAGGCGACCAAGCAAATTGCGAAGCTTATCGGTGCCATTCAGGCGGAAACCGATGATGTGGTGCGGGCCATGGAGGAGGGGTGCGAGGAGGTCGAGGCCGGTACCCAACAGGCCGAGGAGGCAGACCATGCGTTACGGGCGATCGAGCAGGTCGCTGGCGAGGTCTTCGTCCTCTCCCAGCAGATCTCGGAGGCCATTGAGGCCAAGGTCGAGGACACCAAGGACGTCGTACGCGGCATGACCACCCTTTCCCAGGTGGCCGAGACCTCAGAAGAGGAGATCACGAATACTGTCCAGCGTATCCGCGAGCTCTCGTCGATGTCGGACGACCTGGTCGCTGTGATCGATCGGTTCACCGTCGACTGAGCCAAGGACCATCGGTGGAGAATGGCCGACCGTGATGGCTAGCGGCATCGATCGAAGGGAGCTCGCTGAGCTCTTCCGTCATGAGGCGGTGGAGTATCTGGAGCTGCTCGGCGCCGGGTTGGCGGAGCTACAGGAGACGGGCGGCGCGCCGCCCGTAGTTGAGCGTCTGTACCGGGTTGCCCACACGCTCAAGGGGTCGGCGGGCCTGGTGGGATTCACCGGAGTGTCCACCGTGGCGCACCGTATGGAGGAGTTGCTCGGCGGCATACAGCGTGGCGTCACAGAGGCGGCCGTCTGCGGGGAGCTTCTGCTGCGCGGTCTCGATTTGATCGAGGGGCTCCTTGAGAGTGACGAAGGGGCAATGGACGACGTGATTCAGGTCTTCCTCCGGGCCGTCACGACGCACTTATCCGAGAGGGGGCCATCGCCGCCACCGCAGGCGGAGCCGCAGCGCGTGACCGCGGCGATGTCCGTCGCGAGCAAGGTGCCATTTCGACCGCGCATCGGCTTCCGCGGCCAGCGACGGGAGGGCCGTTACACACGGGTCTCCACCGAGGAGCTCGATCAGATGCAGGGGCTCGCCGCCGAGGTGGTAATCGGCCGCCACCGGATCGATCGAGCAATCAGCGAGTACCGCGCCCTGTGGCAGGAACTGGAGCGCCTGCGCGATCGGGTTGGGGGCCTCGTGGACGGCTTCCAGGAGGCCGTCGGCGAGAATGCGTGGGTCGCGCGCGGACGTGGCACGGAGGGGGGCAGCGCTGGAGAGATCGATGCCGAGCTGACCGATCTCCTGGTGGCATTGAAGGCCAACTTTTCCCGGCTCTGCGATCATGCGAACAGCCTCGCGCGGACCACCGATGGGCTTCAGGACCAGGTGTGCCGGGCTCGAATGGTCGAGGTTGGGAGCCTATTTCAGCGTTTCCACAAGCTCACGCGTGAGGCCGGGCAGGAGTTTGGTAAAGAGTGTGAGCTAGAGATTCAGGGGGGTGAGACGCGCCTCGACAAGGTGGTGGTGGAGCGGATCTTCGATCCCCTGATCCACCTCGTACGCAACGCGATCGCCCACGGTATCGAGCCAACGCACGAACGCGTGGCGCAAGGTAAGCCCCGCACGGGCCGGATCGTCCTCAGCGGCCAGCAGCAGGGGGACGGGGTCGTGATCCGCGTCAGCGACGATGGTGCAGGGATCGACCCCGGTCGCATCGTTGCGAGTGCTGTCAAACGTGGCCTGGTGCATGACGACGAGGCGGCGGAGATGGGCGAAGAGGAGGTGGTCGAGCTGATCTTCCGCCCCGGTTTCTCGACCCGGGAGGGGGTCGATGGCCTGGCGGGCCGTGGAGTGGGAATGGACGTGGTACGCGACGCGGTAGTCGGCCTGCGCGGGCGGATCACGATCCAGTCGACCCTCGGTGTCGGAACCACATTCCTCTTGCGGTTGCCCGTGAGCCTCGCGGTGACTCGCGGCCTGTTCTTCCGAGTGGGGGACATCGATCTGGCGTTGCCCCTGTCCTGTATCGAGGGCGTCGCGGCCTTTGCACCACACGAGCTGGGCCACGACGGTGCCACGGCGACGTTCAAGGATGAGCGATTTCCCATCTTGTCCCTTTGCCGCTGGCTGGGTATGGAGCCAACATCGATTGCGGCGGAGGTGCCGGTGTTACTGGTCGCGTATGACGATCAGAAGCTGGCGATCCAGGTAGACTCCCTGTGTGGTCAACGCGAGATGGTTCTTCACCCCATGAGCCAATACCTGGAGCGGCTGCGGTGGTTCTCTGCCACCACCGTCTCCGCCAGCGGCAGGGTGCGCCTGGTGCTGGACGTAGGCGCCCTGTTCGCGGCGGCGGCCGGTCAGTAGAACTCGGCTGTCGCGATTGCGGTGCGGCCGGCTACACCCCCGCCATAGGGAACGGGTCGCGTGACGGAACGCGGTTTG
>JASFUG010000031.1:0-15129 GCA_050050395.1 Nitrospirota bacterium | reverse complement strand
GCGCATTTGTCCTTGAAACATCGCTCTCCCTTGAGGAAGAGCTTTTCACCTTCGCGCCGGCACAGGCGGCAAACGGAATCGGTATAGCGGGCCAAGTATTCCTCCGAGTCTCTCTTTGATTGGTTGGGTGGTTTAGATGCGGCGCCGTTTGGAAGGACGGCAGCCATTGTGGGGGATCGGCGTCACATCCTTGATCAAGGTCACCTTGAGGCCCGCCGCGCCGATCGCGCGGATCGCCGCCTCGCGACCTACCCCGGGTCCCTTCACCAAGACCTCGACCGTGTGCATGCCCTGCTCGCGCGCCTTACGTACCGCCTCGCGAACCGCCGTCTGGGCGGCGTACGGGGTGCTCTTGCGCGAGCCGCGGAAGCCCTGCCCCCCCGACGACGCCCACGACACCACGTCACCCGTCACGTCGGTGATGGTGACGATCGTGTTGTTGAAGGTGGCCTTGATGTGTACCACCCCCATCGGCACGCTTTTCTTCTCTTTCTTCTTTCTACCCTTGCTCGGGCCGGCCATTGCAGCTCCCCAGACTCGTAGTCAGTGACTGATTTAGAGCGTTACTTGCGAATTCCACGCCGTGGCCCCTTGCGGGTGCGCGCGTTGGTCTTGGTGCGCTGACCGCGCACCGGCAGCCCGCGCCGGTGGCGCAGACCGCGGTAGTTGCCGAGGTCCATCAGGCGCTTGATGTCGAGCTGTACGTTCTTGCGCAGCTCGCCCTCGACCACATAGGACTGGTCGATGAGCTGCCGGATCTTGCCGATCTCCTCCTCGGTCATGTCCTTGACCCGCACGCCGGCCGTCACCCCCACCTGCGCGAGGATCTTCTGCGACGTCGTACGCCCGATGCCATAGATATAGGTCAAGGCGATCTCGACCGGCTTGTCCGACGGAACCTCTACTCCTGCAATACGAGCCACGTCACTCTCCCTTGGGACTCAGGGTCATCGGCGAAACGCCCGTTCAACCCTGGCGCTGCTTATGGCGAGGGTTCTCGCAGATGACACGGATCACACCCTTGCGTTTCACCACCTTGCACTTCTCACAGATTGGAGTCACCGACGCCCTGACTTTCATGGTCTTTGCTCCACCGCCCACCTCAGCGGTGGCGGTATGTAATGCGTCCCCGGGTGAGGTCGTACGGGGACAGCTCGATTCGCACCCGATCGCCGGGCAGGATCTTGATGTAGTGCATGCGCATCTTGCCTGAGATGTGCGCCAGCACGCGGTGGCCGTTGTCGAGCTCGACGGCGAACATCGCATTCGGCAAGGGTTCCACCACCTTGCCCTCGACCTGGAGTGTCTTCTCTTTTGCCATGGACTACGCCGCGAGCCGCGTCAGTACGCGCGGGCCATTGTCGGTGATTGCGATGCTGTGCTCATAGTGGGCCGACAGGGAGTTATCGCAGGTGACCGCGGTCCAGTTGTCCTCCAGCACCCGCACCGCCTCGCCCCCCGCATTCACCATCGGCTCCACCGCCAGCACCATGCCGGGCTTCAGCCGCAGCCCGCGGTTCGGTTTGCCCCAGTTGGGTACCTGCGGCTCCTCATGCAGGGCGCGCCCGATGCCGTGGCCCACGAAATCCTTCACCACGCTGTAGCCCTTGGACTCGGCGAGGGTTTGAACGGTGTAGCCGATGTCCTGCAACCGGTTGCCCACGCGCATCTGTTCGATGGCCCGGCGCAGGCACTGCTCGGTGGTCTCCATCAGGGCCGCCGCCGCCGGCGAGACAGTGCCCACCCGATAGGTCTCGGCGGAGTCGCTGTAATAACCTTCGACGATTGCCCCGCAGTCGACGGAGACCAGATCGCCTTCCGCGAGCTGCCGCTCCGAAGGGAAACCGTGCACCACCTGCTCGTTGATCGAGACGCACAGGGTGTAGGGAAAGCCTTGATATCCCTTGAAGGCCGGCGTGGCCCCCTCCCTGCGGATCCGTTCCTCGGCCATCCGGTCGAGATCGCACGTCGCCACCCCCGGCGCAATCTCCTCCGCCACCCTGGCAAGGGTCTCGGCGACGATCTGTCCGGCACGGTACATGATCTCGATCTCTGCGTTGGTCTTGAGGGTAATCACCCAGAAACTACCTTTCCCGCCGGGTCTTCCCGCCCAGAAATGAACGGCACCGCTCCGGCAGGAGGGCGAAAGTGTCACGATATGTTGCCAAGCGTGCTCTAGGCCAGCGCCTCCTTGAGCCGCTGGTATACCTCGGTCATGGTACCGACCCCGACGACCGAGCGGAAGCCATCCCGTTGCTTGTAGTAGTCGAGCAACGGCGCCGTCTGGGCGTGATAGGTCTCGAGGCGCTGGCGAGCGGTCGCCTCCGAGTCGTCGGCGCGCTGGACCAGCTCGCCGCCGCACTTGTCACACACCCCCTCCTTGGCCGGTGGGGCGAACATGACGTGGCAGCCCCAGCCACAAGCGGGGCAGGTGCGCCGGCCGGTGAGACGGGCGATCAGCTCCTCGTCGGGAACCGCGAGATCGATCACCCGGTCGAGCCCGTTGCCCAGCTTGTCGAGCAGCGCGTCCAGCGCCTCGGCCTGCGCTACGGTGCGAGGAAATCCATCGAGGAGGTAGCCCTTGGCCGCGTCGGGCTCCTGGATCCGGTCACGGATGATGCCGATCACCACCTCGTCGGGCACCAAACCCCCGGCCTCCATGTGCTTCTTCGCCTCCACGCCCATCGGCGTGCCGTTCTTGACGGCGGCGCGCAGGATGTCTCCGGTCGAGACCTGGGGGATGCCGAGCTCCTCGCAGATCCGCCGTGCCTGGGTGCCTTTCCCTGCCCCCGGGGGGCCCATGAAAACTAAACGCATCATCGTCTCCCGCGAACCGCCCCCTTCTTGAGGAAGCCGTCGTAGTTGTGCTGCAGCAGGTGCGATTCGACCTGCTGCACCGTATCCAGCCCCACACCCACGACAATCAGGAGTGCGGTGCCACCGAAGAAGAACGGAACGTTCAGGGTGCTAATCAGGATCGTGGGCAGCACGCACACCGCCGCCAAATAGAGCGCACCGGCGAAGGTGATGCGCGTCAGCACGAAGTCCACGAACTCCGCGGTCTTCGCCCCGGGACGGATGCCCGGGATGAAGCCGCCGTGCTTCTTCATGTTGTCCGCCAGATCCGCCGGGTTGAAGGTGATCGCCGTGTAGAAGAAGGCGAAGAACAGGATCAGGGCGACGTAGACCAGGTTGTAGAAAACCCCACCCGGGTTCAATGAATCGAGGATCAACTGTAACCATGGCAACTGTTCGGTCTGTACGAACTGGGCAATGGTGGTGGGGAACAGCATGATCGAGCTGGCGAAGATCGGCGGGATCACGCCGGAGGTGTTGATCTTCAGCGGGATGTGGGTGGACTGACCACCGTAGGTGCGTGCCCCGACGTTGCGCTTGGCATATTGCACCGGGATCTTGCGGAACGACGTCTCAAGGTAGATGACGAGCCCGATCACCACCGCCATCAGCACGGCGATCACCACTGCGACGAAGAGACTCATGCTGCCCGATTGCAGGAGGCGGCTGGTGTTGATCCCCGCCGGGATGAGATTTGCGACGATGCCGGCGAAGATGATCAGGGAGATGCCGTTGCCCACGCCGTGCTCGGTGATCTGCTCGCCGAGCCACATGATGAACGCCGTGCCGGCGACCAGGGTCACCATGACCAGCAGCCGGAACGCCCAGCCGGGATGCGGGATGACGAGGGCGCCGGTCGGGCTGGTCATCGACTCCAGACCGAAGGCGATACCCATGCCCTGGATGGCCGCCAGCACCACCGTGCCGTAACGGGTGTACTGGGTGATCTTCCGCTGCCCGGCGCCGCCCTGCTTCTTGAGCTGCTCGAGATACGGCACCACCGCGGCCATGAGCTGCAGGATGATGGACGCCGAGATGTACGGCATGATGCCCAGGGAGAAGACCGTCATGCGCTGCAAGGCGCCGCCGGAGAACATGTCGAAGAAGTCGAGGATCGACCCCTTCTGCGCCTCGAAGAACCCCGCCAGGGCCTGCGCGTCGATGCCGGGTGTCGGCACGTGCCCGCCGACCCGGTAGACCGCGAGCATCAGTGCAGTGAACAGGATTCTGCGTCGCAGCTCCGGGATCCGGAACAGGTTGGCCAGGGTCTCGAACAATTAGATGACCTCGACGGAGCCGCCCGCGGCGCGGAGCTTCTCCGCGGCCTGGGTGCTGAACTTGTGAGCCCGGACGGTGATTCTGCGGCCCACCTCACCCTCGGCGAGGATCTTGATCCCGTCACACGCGTCCTTCACGAGGCCAAGCTCGGCGAACACCTCCGGGGTGAAGTCGGTGACATCGGGAAAGCGTGCCAGGTCCCGGAGGTTGACCACGGCGTATTGCTTGCGGAATTGATTGTGAAATCCACGCTTCGGGAGACGCCGGTAGAGGGGCATCTGACCACCCTCGAAGTGGCTACCCTTGCCGCCGCCGGAACGGGCCTTCTGGCCCTTGTGGCCCTTGCCCGACGTCTTGCCGTGGCCGGTGGCCTCGCCGCGCCCGACCCGCTTGCGCGATCGTGTGGCGCCGCCGGGGGGACGAATCTCATGTAACTGCATATCTTGTCTCCGGGGACGGTCAGGCCTGCTCCACCCGCAGCAGATGACTGACCTTACGAACCATTCCACGAATCTCGGGGGTATCGGGGCGCTCCACGGTCTGGTGCAGGCGCCGCAGGCCCAGCCCCTGTAACACCTGCCGCTGGGATCGCGGGCGGCCGATGCCACTGCGTACTTGGGTGATAAGCAATTTCGCCATCGTCCTCTCCCGTCCGTCGTGCCCGCCTAGTCGCGGAGCTGTGCCACGTCCTGACCACGCAGGGCGGCGACCATCTCCGCGGAACGTAGGCTTCGCAGACCGTCGATGGTCGCCCGTGCCGAGTTGTGCGGGTTCTTGGAGCCGATGGACTTGGTCAGGACGTCGTGGACGCCAACGGCTTCGAGAATCGCGCGCACAGCGCCGCCGGCGATCACCCCCGTACCGGGTCCCGCCGGACGCATGAAGACCCGTCCCGCCCCGTGATGTCCCAGCACCGCATGCGGGATCGTGGTCGCTTCCAGGGGCACGGTCACCAGGTTGCGCTTTGCCTCCTCGACCGCCTTGCGCACCGACTCCGGCACCTCCTTGGCCTTGCCCTTGCCAAGGCCGACGCGACCACGTCCGTCACCCACGACGACCAGGGCCGAGAAGCTGAAGCGCCGGCCACCCTTCACGACTTTGGCGCAGCGATTGATGGAGATGACCGTCTCGGCCAGCTCTCCTTCTTTCACTCCGCGCTCGATCTCTCTTGCCACCCTGACTCCTTTGCCCGTGCGACGCCGGATGTGACGTCCACTCCCTGCGGCGGCTCGGTCGGCCGCCCTGGATTCCGTATGATCAGAACTTCAACCCCGCCTCGCGCGCCGCATCGGCCAGCGACGCGACACGGCCGCAGTACTTGTATCCGCCGCGATCGAAGACCACGGAGGAAATGCCTTTCTCCAGGGCGCGTTGCGCCACGAGCGCGCCCACAGCGGCGGCCGCGGCCTTGTTGCCCGTGGCTCCGCTCCCGGCGACCATCTCGTCGATGGTCGACGCCGCCGCCAGAGTGTGCCCCGCGACATCGTCCACCACCTGGGCGTAGATATGCTTGTTGCTGCGGAAGATCGACAGGCGCGGCCGCTCCGGACCACCGCTGACTTTCTTCCGAACCCGTGCAGCGCGCCGGCTGCGTCCAGTGAGTCGCTTCATGACATACCTCGCGCGGACTTACGCCTTGCCGCTCTTGCCTGCCTTGCGGCGGACATGTTCGCCCGCGTAACGGACACCTTTACCTTTATATGGCTCGGGCGGCCGCAACGCGCGGATGTCGGCCGCCACCTGACCGAGAAGCTGTTTGTCGACGCTGGACAACGCGAACTTTGTCTGACCATCCACCCGCGCGTCGACGCCATCCGGAAGGGGGAAGGTGACGGGATGGGAGAAGCCGAGGTTGAACTCCAGGCTGCGGCCCTGCAGGGCGACGCGGTACCCCACCCCGACCAGCTCCAGCTCCTTGGTGAATCCCGTGTGAACGCCTTGGATCAGATTCGCGAGCAGGGCGCGGGTCAGCCCCTGCGTGGCACCGGCCGTCCGGCTCAGATCGCGTGTCTCGACCGTCAGTACCCCGTCGGCGATCTGTGCGCCGATCCCTACGGGAATGGGCACGGACAGTTCTCCCTTCGGCCCCTTGGCGACCACCGCGTCCGCGGTGATCGTGGCGGTGACCCCGGAGGGGATGGTTATGGGCGCGCGACCGATCCTGGACATAGTCAGATTACCTTGGGAAGAGCGGCGAGAACGACAAGGGCGGTCATCACCAGAGATTGCAGAGGACCTCTCCACCGAGGTGGGCGTGACGCGCCTCGCGATCGGTCATCAACCCCTGGGGCGTGGATATGACCGCGACCCCGAGGCCGTTCAGCACCCGCGGCAAGTCCGTGGCACGCACGTACACCCGGCGACCCGGGGTACTCACCCGGCGCATACCGTGCAGGGCACTCTCGCGGCCACTCGCCCCACTGCGCTTGAGGTGCACCGTGAGGCTCGACTTGGCACCGTCGCGCTCGACATCGAAGCCGGAGATATACCCCTCCTTCTGCATGATCTGGAGGATGCTTTCCTTGAGGTTGGAGTGGGGAATCGACGCCTCCGCGTGCTCCGCCTGGATGGCATTGCGGATGCGCGTCAAGAGATCGGCGATGGGATCGGTCATGACCATGGGATGGATCCTATACGGCGCGATGATTACGGCCTGGGTCTACCAGCTCGACTTGGTGACGCCTTGAATTTCACCGCGCAGGGCGAGCTCACGGAAGCAGATACGACACATGGCGAACAGCCGCAGATAGGCGCGCGATCGCCCGCACCGAGTACATCGGTTGTGCTGCCTCACCTTGAATTTGGCCGGCCGTGAAGCCCGTACGCGTAAGCCTGTTCTCGCCACCGAAGTCTCCCTAGTGTTTAGTTACGAAATGGCATCCCGAAGTGACGCAACAACGCCCGCGCCTCCTCGTCCGTCTTGGCCGTGGATACGAAACAGATATCCATGCCGTGCACGTTGCTCACCTTGTCGTACTCGATTTCCGGGAAAAGGATCTGCTCCTTCAGGCCCAGGGTGTAGTTCCCCCGCCCATCGAAGGCCTTGGGCGACACGCCGCGGAAGTCTCGAATTCGCGGCAGTGACGCGTTCACCAGGCGGTCGAGAAACTCGTACATCTGCCTGCCGCGCAAGGTCACACTACAACCGACTGGCATACCCTGACGTAGGCGGAAGTTGGCGATGGACTTGCGGGCCCGCGTGATGACTGGACGCTGGCCGGTAATCACCGCCAGCTCCTCCGCGGCGACATCCAGGAGCTCGGGTGTACGCGAGCCTTCGCCGAGACCGACGTTGACGACGATCTTCTCGAGGCGCGGTACCTGCAACGCGTTCTTATAACCGAACTCCTCCCGCAGGGCGGGGAGGATTTCTTCACGATACTTGGCGAGCAATCGAGCCATCGTGTCACACCTTATCGAGGGGCTCGCCGCACTTTGAGCAGACGCGCACCTTCTTGTCAGCGATTACCTGGCGGCGGATTCTGCCGCCGTGGCCACACTTGCCACAGACCGGGACCACATTGGACAGGTGGAGTGCCGCCTCCACCTCAATGATCCCACCATCCGGCCGCGATTGGGTCGGCCTCATGTGGCGCTTCACCATATTGACCCGTTCCACCAACACGCGGTCGCGCTCCGGCAATACGCGCAACACGCGGCCGGTGGCACCTTTGTCTTTGCCTGCGACCACCCGGACGGTGTCATCCTTCTTGATACGTGCTAGCACTGGCCTTGCCTCCGCCGAATCACAGAACCTCGGGCGCCAACGAAACGATGCGCATGAATCGCTTCCAGCGCAGCTCGCGTGCAATGGGGCCGAAGATGCGCGTCCCGAGTGGCTCCTTCTGGCGATTGATGAGCACGGCGGCGTTGTCATCGAAGCGGATCACCGAGCCGTCGTCACGTTGGATCGCGTCCTTGGTACGCACCACTACCGCATCCATCACGGTGCCCTTCTTCACGTTACCGCCGGGCGCGGCCTGCTTCACCGAGACCTTGATGATGTCTCCGACCGACGCGTAGCGCGCGGTGCCGCCCTTCAACACCCGAATGCACATGACCTTCTTGGCGCCCGAGTTGTCGGCCACCGTAAGGACTGTTTGCGGCTGAATCATCGCCCCTGGCTCCCCTACACCGCGCGTTCGAGCACTTCGGCCACGCGGAATGTCTTGTCTTTGCTGATGGGACGGCACTCGACGATGCGCACGGTATCCCCCATGTGACATTGCTGGCCGGGATCGTGGGCCTTGTACCGCTTCGAGGTACGGATTGTCCGGCGATAGAGCGGATGAGTGGTCACCCGTTTGACCTGCACCACCACCGTCTTCTCCATCTTGTCGCTCACCACCTGACCGATCAGGGAGCGCTTGTGCAGCTTCGTAGCCATCGACCTATCCCTTTCGCCCGAGCTGGTTGGCGACCGTCTTCATCCGCGCGATGTCCGTGCGCACACGGCGCAGCTCCGACGTCTTGACCAACCGGCCACTGACCGCCTGGAAACGCAGATCCATGAGCTCGCGCTTGGCCTCGCGAACGCGCTGCTCGAGCTCCTCTTGCGACAGCTTGCGCAACTCGGTCGTCTTCATGGCATCACCTCCGAGGTCTTGGAGATGAAGCGGGTCTTAAAGGGCAGCTTGTAGGCCGCCAGACGGAACGCCTCCCGGGCGGTCGCTTCATCTATTCCCTGGAGCTCGTAGAGAATGCGCCCGGGATGAATGACGGACACCCAGTACTCTGGGGCTCCCTTGCCCTTCCCCATGCGCGTCTCCGCGGGCTTCTGGGTGATCGGCTTGTCCGGAAAGACCCGGATCCACATCTTGCCGCCACGCTTGACGTGCCGCGTGATCGCCACGCGGGCGGACTCGATCTGGCGCGCGGTCAGCCAGCCGTTCTCCACGGCCTGCAGGCCGTAGGAGCCGAAGCTGAGCTCATCACCGGAAGACGACGTCGTCCGCAGGTTGACTTTCTTTTGCACCTTGCGGTGCTTGATCTTCTTCGGTGACAGCATGGTGAATCTCTGAGGTCACGCCCTGAAATCAGGCATTGAGCGGTGACTCGGCCTCCTCACTGGTCAGCACCTCACCCTTGAACAGCCACACCTTGACGCCGATGACGCCATAGGTCGTGAGGGCCCTGGCGAAGCCGTAGTCGATGTCCGCACGGATGGTCTGCAGCGGTACGCGCCCCTCGCGGTACCACTCCCGCCGGGCCATCTCCGCACCACCGAGGCGACCGGCAACGTGAATCTTGATGCCCTGGGCACCGAACCGCATGGTGTTGGTCACGGTCTTCTTCATCGCACGCCGGAACGCGACGCGCCGCTCCAGCTGTTGCGCCACGCTCTCGGCGACCAGCTGCGCATCGAGCTCCGGCCGTTTGATCTCGCGGATGTTGATGTAGACGTCCTTGCCCGTGAGCTGCGTCAGCTCCTTCTTCAAGGCCTCGATGTCCGCGCCCTTCTTGCCGATGATGATGCCCGGCCGGGCGGTGAACACATGCACCCGGATGCGCTTCGCCGCGCGCTCGATCTCCACGCGCGAGATACCGGTATGGTAGAACTTGTCCTTGATGTACTGGCGGATACGCAGGTCCTCGTGCAGGAGCTTGGCGTACTCTCCCTTGGGCGCATACCAGCGCGACTGCCAGCCACGAATTGCCTTGAGCCGGAAACCGACTGGATGGATCTTCTGTCCCACGAATTGCTCCCTGTTACTCGATTGGGGAAATCAGCGCTGGTCCAGCCTCAGACGTCTAGCACCACGGTGAGGTGAGCGGTGGGCTTGTGCAGAATGCCGCCGCGCCCCATGGCACGGGCGCGCATGCGGCGCAGGGTCGGGCCGCCATCGACAAAGATTCGAGCGACACGCAACTGCTCCACATCCTCATGCTCGCGATCCTCGGCATTGGCCACCGCCGCGCGAATCGACCGCTCGACGATCCGCGCCCCCTTCTGTGGCATCTGGCTCAGATCCGCCAACACCTCGTCCACGCGTCGTCCGCGCGCCAGGTCGGCGTACAGGCGCAGCTTCTGCGGCGAGATGCGATTGAATCGGGAGACCGCGCGAATTTCCATGACCGACACCACTCAGCGAACCCTCGTGACCTTGCTGCTGCCCTTGTGGCCGCGGAAGGTCCGAGTGGGTGAGAACTCCCCGAGCTTGTGTCCCACCATGTTCTCGGAGATGAACACCGGGATGAACTTCTGGCCGTTATAGACGGCGATCGTGTGTCCAATCATCTCGGGCACGATCATCGAGGCGCGCGACCACACCTTGAGCATCTGCTTGGAGCCACTGTCGTTCATCCGCTGAATCTCCTTCATGAGGTGCGGATGGACGTAGGGGCCCTTCTTCAATGAACGCGGCATCTATTCTCTCTCCGTGTGCTTACTTCTTGCGCCGCGCGACTCGGAAGCGCTCGGTACGATGGTTGTTGCGGGTGCGGTAGCCGCGGGTCGGCACGCCCCACGGCGTGACCGGATGCCGCCCACCGGAGCTGCGCCCCTCGCCGCCGCCGTGCGGGTGATCCACCGGGTTCATGGCGACGCCACGCACCGCGGGACGGCGACCGAGCCATCGCGATCGGCCCGCCTTGCCCAGGTTGATGTTGCCATGTTCTGCGAATCCCACCTCACCGATGGTCGCGGCGCACTCCACATGCACCAGCCGGACCTCACTGGACGGCAGGCGGACGTGGGCGTAGGAGCGTTCCTTGGCGAGTAGCTGCGCCCCCTCACCGGCACTACGCACGAGTTGCCCACCCTTGCCCGGACGGAGCTCGATGTTGTGGATGATCGTGCCGAGGGGGATGTCGGCCAGCTTCAGACTGCTGCCCGGCGTGATATCGGCGGAGGGTCCGGACATGACCCGGCCCCCCACATTCAGACCCTTGGGAGCGAGAATGTAGCGCCGCTCACCGTCGGCGTAGACCAACAAGGCGATTCGCGCGGAGCGGTTAGGGTCGTACTCGATCGATTCCACCCGTGCCGGTACACCGATCTTGTTGCGCTTGAAGTCAATCACCCGATAGCGACGCTTGTGACCGCCCCCACGCCGCCGCGAGGTAATCTCGCCCCGGTTGTTGCGGCCGCCGCTCTTTTTCAACGGCGCGAGGAGGCTCTTTTCCGGTCGGCTGCGGCTGACCTCCGCAAAATCCGAGGTGGCCAGGGCGCGTCGGCCCGGAGAGGTTGGTTTGAAGTTACGAATAGCCATGACGATTCACCCGGCGCTGACGCACGTTACTCTTCCACCTCCGGCACCCCTTCGAAGACGTCGAGGGTTTGTCCCTCGGCGAGGTGCACGAGCGCTTTCTTCCAGCTCTTGCGGCGCCCCATTCGCGTACCGAAGCGCTTGACCTTGCCCCGCATGTTGATGATCCGAACACCGGTCACATCCACCTCGAACAGGCGTTCCACCGCCTGGCGAATAAGCACCTTATTGGCGGCGGGATGAACCTCGAAGGCGACCTGACCGGCCCCCTCGGCGAGGCCCATGGTCTTTTCCGTGAGCAGGGGCCGGAGTATGACGTCGGCGAGATCCAGTTTCATCGGCTGCGAGCCTCCTGAAGCGCCACCAGCGCGGCCTCGGTCGCCACCACGCTGTTCGCCCACAACACGTTGTATACGCTGACCTGGGAGACGTGGATCACGTTGACCTCAGGGAGGTTACGCATCGCCAGGAAGAGGTTCCGGTCCTCCTGATCGACCACCACCAAGACATTGCCCGTGGCGCCCATCCCACCCAACAAGGCGACCGCGTCCTTGGTCTTCGGTTCCGGCAGGGAGAGGGCATCGACGACCAGCAACTTGCCGCCCGCCAGCTTGTCGGTGAGCACCGCGCCGAGGGCACGAGCCCGCATCTTCTTCGGCACCTTGTACGAGTAGTCCCGTGGCTTGGGACCGAACACCACGCCGCCGCCGCGCCACAGAGGGGAGCGGCTGGAGCCGACCCGGGCGCGGCCGGTACCCTTCTGGCGCCACGGCTTCTTGCCACCACCGCGGACCTCCGCACGACCCTTGGTGGAGACCGTGCCGGCGCGATGCGAGGCACCCCACGCACGGACCGTGTCGTAGACACAGCCGTCGCTCCACTCCACCGCAAACAAGCGGTCGGTGAGCTCCAGCTCACGTAGTGACTTGCCGGCGCGATCGATTACCGAAACCTTGGCCATGCTCTCCCCCTATGCCCCGGTGATCCGCAGCAGACCGTTCACCGCGCCCGGCAATCCGCCCCGGATCAGCAACAGGTTGTCCTCCGGCAGGACCTCGATGACCTGCAGGTTCTTGACGGTCATCCGTCGGTCGCCCATGTGCCCGGGCAGCTTGGTCCCCTTGCGCACGCGGGAGGGGTCGGCCGATGCCCCGATCGATCCCGGCGCTCGGTGGAAATGGGAACCATGGGTCTTACGACCGCCGTGGTGTCCATGACGCCGCACAACCCCCTGAAAACCACGCCCCTTGCTGCGACCCGCGACCTTGACGACGTCACCCGCGGAAAATGCGGCCACCGTGATCTCGTCACCCACGGCGAGATCGCTCGGTTCATCGAGTCGGATCTCCGTCAGCAGGCGCACCGGCGCAACACCGGCGGCCTTACAGTGACCGACGCGCGCACGGCTCAGGTGCTTCTCCTTGGCTGCTTCGTACCCGATCTGCAGCGCATCGTAGCCGTCGCGCTCCTTGCTCTTCCTTTGCACGACGGTGCACGGCCCGGCGCTCACCACGGTCACCGGAATGGCGCGGCCCTCGTCGTCAAAGATCTGGGTCATGCCCAGCTTTCTGCCTAGTATCGTGTTCATGATTACCGTCCGCACGGCTCCCACGGGCCACCCGCGTTCCATAGGAGGCGGCCGTGTAGGTGCCCGTAGATTCGGGCCGGCCCGCCGCCCGAACGACGCAGGCGTACATGTCGTACGTCGAGGCGCTCGGGCGAGGACACGGCTCGAAGATGCGGGTAGATACGCGGCCGTTGGTAGGTCATAGCTGTCAGCACGGTTACAACTTGATTTCCACGTCGACGCCGGCCGAGAGGTCCAGCTTCATCAGGGCGTCGATGGTCTGCGCCGTCGGCTCCAGGATCTTGATGAGCCGCTTGTGGGTACGCATCTCGAATTGGTCGCGAGACTTCTTGTCGACGTGCGGCGAACGCAACACGGTGAACTTGCGGATCTCCGTGGGTAACGGAATCGGACCCGCCACCGTCGCACCGGTGCGCTGCGCGGTATCCACGATCTCGCCCACCGACCGGTCGAGATGCCGGTGGTCGAAGGACCGCAGCTTAATACTGATGGTGGACGAGACCATTTCCATGGATTGGAACCCTTTTTCCTTGAGACGTCGCCTAGCCAGCCGCCGCTATTCGATCACCTCGGAGATGACGCCGGCGCCGACGGTGCGGCCGCCTTCACGGATCGCGAAGCGCAGCTCCTTCTCCATCGCGATCGGCGTGATCAGCGCCACCTCCATCGCGCAGTTGTCCCCCGGCATCACCATCTCCGTGCCCTCCGGCAACGACACCACCCCCGTCACGTCCGTCGTCCGGAAGTAGAACTGCGGCCGATACCCATTGAAAAACGGCGTGTGACGCCCCCCCTCCTCCTTCGTCAGGATGTACGCCTCCGCCTTGAACTTCGTGTGCGGCGTGATGCTGCCCGGCTTCGCCAGCACCTGACCGCGCTCGATCTCGTCGCGCTTGATGCCGCGCAACAGCACCCCGATGTTGTCGCCCGCCTGCCCCTGGTCCAGCAGCTTGCGGAACATCTCCACCCCGGTGACCACCGTCTTCTGCGTGTCCCGGATCCCGACGATCTCCACCTCCTCGCCCACCTTGATCACCCCACGCTCCACACGACCCGTCGCCACCGTCCCGCGACCCGAGATCGAAAACACGTCCTCCACCGGCATCAAAAACGGCTTGTCCACCGCACGCTCCGGCACCGGTACGTAGTCGTCCACCGCCGCGATCAGCTCCTTGATCTTCGCCGTGTGCTCGTTGTCCCCGTCGGATTCCAGCGCCTTCAACGCCGAGCCCGCGATCACCGGAATGTCGTCCCCAGGAAAATCGTACTGGCTCAACAGCTCGCGCACCTCCAGCTCCACCAGCTCCAGAAGCTCCGCGTCGTCCACCATGTCCGCCTTGTTCAAAAACACCACGATATACGGCACCCCCACCTGCCGCGCCAGCAGGATGTGCTCGCGGGTCTGCGGCATCGGACCGTCCGCGGCGCTCACCACCAAGATCGCCCCGTCCATCTGCGCCGCCCCCGTGATCATGTTCTTCACGTAGTCCGCGTGGCCCGGACAGTCCACGTGCGCGTAGTGCCGGCCCTCGCTCTCGTATTCCACGTGCGCCGTCGCAATCGTGATGCCCCGCTCCCGCTCCTCCGGCGCCTTGTCAATCTGGTCAAACGGCACAAAGTCCCCCGCCGCACGGCTCATCACCTTCGTGATCGCCGCCGTCAGCGTCGTCTTCCCATGGTCCACGTGTCCGATCGTCCCCACGTTCACGTGCGGCTTCGTCCGCTCAAATTTCGCTTTGGCCATGGCCTCCTCCTTAAGGGTGGGCTTGGGCGCAAGCCCGGCCCTCAAAACTTTCGAACAAAATGGTTAACGCCTCGCTGCCCTGTCACGCCTTGACCTTGGCAACGATCTCGTCGGCCACGGAACGCGGTACCTGGGCGTAGTGATCGAACTGCATGGTGTAGGTGGCGCGGCCCTGGGTTAGGGAGCGCAGAGTGGTGGCGTAGCCGAACATCTCCGACAACGGCACGAAGGCGGCCACCACCTGCAGGTGGCCGCGTGCCTCCATGCGCTGGATCTGCCCGCGCTTGGAGTTAAGGTCGCCGATGGCATCGCCCATGAACTCGTCGGGAACGAGGACCTCGACCGACATGATCGGCTCCAGCAAGACCGGATCCGCCTTGGCCGCGGCGCTCTTGAAGCCCAGGGAGCCCGCGGTCTTGAAGGCCATCTCCGAAGAGTCGACCTCGTGGTAGCTG
>JASFUG010000030.1:0-15253 GCA_050050395.1 Nitrospirota bacterium | reverse complement strand
AAGCGGACCACGACGGTATCCAAGAGACCGGCGAGCTCTGCCTCGCCCATCACCGTATGTAGGTAGCACCGAGCAAACGGGTCTGTCCTCAGCCGATCACGGAGGGCGGCAAGCCGCTGGCGAAAAAATTTCGGGATGCCGGGAAACAAGAAGACGTTTTCTTTACAGATCGTCGGCCAGGCGCGCTTCCCTCCTCCCACCAACTTGGCCCCTTCCGGAACCAAGGCCGTGCGGAGCTGTCGCGACGAGAGAGCTCCATCGGGCTGCGCCGCGCGAAGGAGGCGCTCGATTTCCGGATCCCTCACCAAAGGGACGCCAAAAGCGCGCGCGACTGCTTCGACGGTCACGTCGTCATGGGTAGGTCCGATACCACCGGTGGTGAATACGTAGGTGTGCGCGCCACTCAATGCGCGCACTGCGGTAACGATCGCATCCGTCTGATCGCGCAGAATCCGCACCTCCTGGAGCGAGATGCCGAGAGCCCACAGCTCCCGTGCAAGGTACGACAGATTCTCGTCGTCGACCTTTCCAGACAGAATCTCGTTACCGATCAACAGGGCCGCAGCGGTGGTCGTCTTCAACGGGACTCCCCCCTCGCACTGTCGGCCCCGTGCGCCCCGCTCGGGGCGCGACCCACCGGCCCTTACGCCTCTGTGCCGGTGCGCATCAGGACCTCCCCACCTTCCTGCTGCCGACAGTCGTCGATGATCTCCTGGAGCGTCCGGTTCCCCAGATAATCGCGGATGTAGCGCTTGAAATCCTGCCACATCCGACCCGTACCGGCGGCGCAAGACCGCTCGCTCATCTCCGCGTCGCCACTATCGACTCCCTCGGTGAGGTTGGAGAAGACCTCAATGCCAAGCACGCCGATGATGTCGTCAATAGAAATCTCGGAGGCCGGGCGTGCAAGAAAAAATCCGCCCTTTGGCCCGCGAATGCTGGTAACGATGCCGCCACGCCGCAACTTGTTGAACAGCTGCTCCAAATAGTGGAGGGAAATTCCCTCCACCTCCGCGATCTCCGACAGAGGGATCGGGCGCTCGCCCGTCGAGTAGTTGGCGATGTACGCCAGGGAGCGAACCGAATAGGTAATCTTGGTGGATAATAACATCTTGTTTTTCCTTAAAGTGCGCGCCCTCAGTCCGCGGTATGGGAAGGCGGGTCAGTCACCCACTCGTGAGCTAAGCTGGCTGTTATGAGTCATCCCCTATTAAAAGGGTTCGGAGCCGGATTCGCTGGGCCGAGACGGGCCTTTTTCAGGAAGCGGAGGGTTGCATATAGGCAGATGCAACACCAGATTGGAGAGGAGTATCACCATACCAGAGGACCCTAAATGATTACCGTCACGGAGAAAGCCGCCAGCAAGGTGAAAGAGTTCCTATCCAAGCAAGGGAAGACTGAGGGTGCGGTTCGCATCCAGGTGAAGGGCGGGGGCTGCTCCGGGATGCAGTACCTCTTCAGTCTGGTCGATTCCCCGCGCGCCGACGACGCCGTCATGACGGACAAGGGCGTGAAAGTGTGCGTCGATCCGAAGAGCGCAGTGTTTCTCGAGGGTGCCGAAGTCGATTTCGTCGAGGCCTTTATCAACGGTGGATTCAAGGTCCGCAATCCGAACGCCAGCGGATCGTGTTCCTGCGGAGAGTCGTTCAGCGCCTAGGCGCGGATCGCAATGGACACTCTCCAGGTTAAATGTCAGAGCTGCGACCAACAGCTCTCCAGCTTTTTTTGTCACGACTGCCGGATCGCCGTGCCGGTACCCCGCGGCGTCGACTACTTCCGCTACCTGGGGCTCCCGCAACGTCCGCTGGTCGACGCCAAGCAGCTGGAAGAGACCTACCTCCGCCTGAGTCAGGAGTACCACCCCGACCGGCACCCGGACCTCTCCGGCGAGGACAAGGAAGCCATCCTCTATCGGTCGGCCCTCCTCAACCAGGCATACTCGTGCTTGCGTGACCCCAAGCAGCGGGTCCAATACCTAGTCGAGTTGCTCACCGGTGGGGAACGTAGCCGCAGCAAGGCGATTCCGTCCCAGATCGCGGCGCTCTTCCGGCAGGTACAGACGAAATTGATGGCGGCGGATGCCTATCTCAAGGAGGCCGAACGTCCCAAGTCTTCGATCGAAGCGGTGACGTTTGCCCTCAAGCCGAACGGGGCTATGACCCAGCGCGAGGGGCTACTGGAATGTCAAAGATTGACCGAGGCGCAGCAGGCTGCTGTCCTGGACGAGTTACAGGACATCGACGCGCAGTGGGACCAGGCTGGTGAGGCCTCGGAACAGGCGTTTAACCGCCTCGCCAATGTCGCCGACGCCTTGTCGTACTTGGACCGCCTTGGCCAGCAAGTCCACGAGCGCCTCGTCAGCCTGCACATGCTCTCGCCGGGAATCCGGCAGACGGCGGCGAAGACCCCCCTTCCCACGGGAACCGATCTGCAATGAGTCGTATCATCGGCATCGACCTGGGCACGACCAACTCGGTCGTGGCCGTCATGGACAGCGGCATGAACCTGGTGATCGCCAACGCATCGGGCGAGCGCATCACACCGTCGGTCGTATTCTTCCCGCAAGATGGTGAGCCGCTGGTGGGGACCCCGGCCAATCGCCAGCGAGCCCTGGAATCGGATCGCACGATCTATTCTGCGAAGCGGTTCATGGGGAAGCGCGGCTCCGAAATCGCCGCCGAGGACATGGTCGTCACCTACCCGGTGACGGGGGACGGCGACAGCCCCGTGGTCTTCCCGATCGATGGTCGTGCCGTCACGCCCGAGGACGTGGCAGCAGAAGTCCTCAAGAAGCTACGCGCAGATGCGGCGTCCTTCCTCGGAGAAGATGTGACGCGGGCGGTGATCACCGTCCCCGCGTACTTCAACGATGCGCAGCGAAACGCCACCAAGCGTGCCGGAGAGCTCGCGGGGTTGAGCGTCGAGCGCATCATCAACGAGCCCACCGCCGCGGCACTGGCCTACGGGCTGGGGCAGGAGATGGACACACACATCGCCGTGTACGACTTCGGCGGCGGCACGTTCGACATCTCCATCCTGGAGGTGAAGGCGGGCGTCTTCAAGGTGCTCTCCACCTGCGGCAACACCCGCTTGGGCGGCGACGACATCGATGCCCGCGTCGTGGATCATCTCGAGCAGCAGATCCACCAGGAGGGGCATGGCGACGTGTTGGGTCGCCCGCAGGTGACCGCCCGTTTGCGTGATGCCGCAGAGGAGGCGAAGAAGGTCCTGAGCGACCAGACGGAGGCCGAGATTAAGCTTCCCTTTCTCGGCCCTGAGTTTAGCCTCTCGTACATCCTCGACCGTGCCACCCTGGAGGCATTGATGCGGGACGTGGTGGAGCAGACCCGGCGGCCGTGTATCCAGGCCCTGGGCGACGCGCGCGTGGCACCCGAGCAGCTCGGAGCGGTGCTCCTCGTCGGCGGCTCTACACGGATCCCGATGGTTCACGACCTTGTCGAGAGCGTCTTCAAACGAACCCCGGACACCTCGATCAATCCGGACGAGGCCGTCGCAGTGGGTGCCGCCACCCAGGCCGCCATCCTGGAGGGCCATCACGACGAGCTCCTGCTCCTGGACGTCACCCCGCTCTCCCTAGGGATCGAGACCTACGGCGGCTTGATGAACGTCATCATTCCGCGCAACACCACCATCCCCACCAAGGCCGGTGAGTCGTTCACCACCGCGGTCGACAACCAGCGGTCGGTCTCCATCCGCGTCCTGCAAGGCGAGCGCGAGATGGCCAACGACAACTGGGAGCTCGGCAAATTCCTTCTGGAGGGCATCGACCCAGCCGCGGCAGGCGTGCCACGGGTCGGCGTGCAGTTCACCATCGACGCCGACGGCATTCTCCATGTACTGGCCCGCGACCAGCTAACCGGTCACGAGAAGACCGTGCGGATGAAATCGACGGTCGACATGCCGGAGGAGAAGGTCGACGAGATGGTCCAGGAATCCATCCGCCGCGCGCAGGAGGACATGACCAAGCGGACGATGGTCGAGGCACAGGTAAAGGCAAAGAACCTCATCCAGGCAGTCGTAGCGGGGATGGCACAATTCCAGGATCAGCTAACGCCTGCGGAGCGCCAGAGAGTCGAAGATGCCGTCGCCGCTCTCCAGAAAGAGGTGTCCAACGAAACCTCTGCCCGCGCGATCAACGACGCCTACAAGGCGGTCGACGAGGCAACCACCCGTCTCGCGGAGCTGCTGTACGAGGAGGCCGTCCGTCAAGGGGCGGCGGCGCAACAGGGAGATTCGGCGACTCGTTAGACGCGCCTTGCCGGAGCAGGCGTCACAAGCCTCCACCACGGTTGCCCCGCGTTCGTGGATCGCAGCGACGCGACCCTGGAATCGGTCGGGATTCGGCAACGAGGCGCGCACTACAAAGAAGGGGCGCTTCCCGCAGCCCAGGAAACGCCCCTTCGTCTACAACCGACCTGCCCTGCCGTTACGGTGTCGCGGCCTCGCGCCAGAAGATGCGCTCCACAGGTGGGACAGTCGCGGCACCGGCCGCTCCAGCCTGCCCCATCTGAATGATGTCGCCATTGACACTGGCCCCGTAGACGGCACCGTTCTCCACGTGCAGAGCGCCGCGGAAGTTACCGGCGTCGTCGATCTTTGCCTCGACCGTCGGGTCACCGGCGGTGCCGGCGACCGCGTTGCCGACGTTCAGCGCCCGCAACGAACCGCTGTCGGCACCATCTACCACGTAATCATCGGTAGGATCGGCACTCTCCACCGTCCCCACCACCGAGCCGACGAACAGCATGTCGCCGCTGAGTATCGGGGAGGCAAAGATCTTCTCACCGACCTCCAGATCGTAGCTGAATAGCACCTCGCCCACCCCTTGACCCACGTCCGGATGGTGTGCCGGTGGACCGGCCTTCACGGCGATCACCTGATGGATGTGGGCGGCGTCCGCCGGCGCCCAGTCGGTGCCGCCGGTGCCAAAGAAGAGGATGATCTCCCCACCCACCACGGCGATTGCCGGCGACGTCCCGATCGGGTCGTCGTTGCCGGCGTTGTACAGAGGGGTACCTGCACCGTAGGGGTTCTCTCCAGTATTGGCGGCCAGTTGCCACAGGCGACCGTTGTTGTCCCCGACGAAGATCCAGTCCGCGAATCCGTCGTTGTTCTGGTCGACTGCCGTCAAGGCGCCCGGGATGTCGTTCACCGATCGGTTGTAGCTCGCGTGGAACTCCCAGAGCTTCTTGGCATTATCGAGACGGAAGGCGTAGACGCGCACGCCGCCTTCCTTCTGGCCGGGCACTGCATACCCCGTGGCGACATAGACCACGTAGGCCGCCTCGGCCGGAGCGGTGTTCAGGAACACGCGGCTGATCGCGGTCTTGTAGGCATGGCCCATCTGCACGGAGTCCAGGACACCGTCGCCGTTGGAGTCGGTATCCGCCACCTCGTCGCCCTGCGGCGCACGGATGTCGGTCACCTCCCAGAGGACCTCCGGCGCATCCGGATCGGAGATGTCGATCGCAAAGATTGATTTACCACCGTACCCCTCGGCACCCACGAGCACTGTGCGCGCCTTGGGCTCGGAGTCGGTGGGATACTGTATCTTCACATCGGCCACGGTCGGTGAAGCGTCCACCGACGCGAAGTTGTCCGGCGCGGAGGGATCGTTGCGGTCATTCTGCAACCTGGCCAGGAGCTCCCCGGGGATGAAGCCCCACTTTTCCACCCCCGTACCCGGATCGAGGTTCGCCGTATCCTGATGGCCCGCCTCGAAGGCATGCAGGATTCCGTCGAGGCTGCCAGCATAGGCCACCCGGGCGCGGGTCGCGCCGCCGGGGATGTCCGCCCCGGTGGGACCGACGATCGCCACTGCCGAGTGCTCGATGCCGCCGAGGCGGTTGTCGATGTCCTTGTAGTCGGCCGGGTCCCCCGGATCGTCCCCAGTGAACGCCTTTCCCCTCACCCGGTTGATGACCTGTCGCTCGGGGTCGTGGTCCGCGTCGATGGGATCGGACATCTCAAGGTACGGTGCGAGAATGGCGGCATTGCCAAAGGCGAAGGGCGTCTTGGCCGGAAAATCCCAGCCGGCCTCCAAGCCGTTGCCGTCGGAGATGACGCCACCGGTATTCGCGAAGAGGTTGCGGCCGTCTGCGGCGGGCATGACGTGCGCCGCATCCCAGATGGCACCGCTGCCTGGCTGGGTGGCGTCGTAGGCGCGCAAGTGGCCGCGCCAGCCCGGGTACTCGAAGTACCCCCCGATCAGCAGGTTATCCTTGTCGACGATCGGTGCCGAGCGGCTGAACTCGATCGGGTTGTTGATGAGGAGCTGGAATTGGAGGTTGAAGAGGGTGTTGAGGACGTATCGCACCGCCGCCGCGTTCTTCCATGCACAGCCGGGGTTCTTGCCGCACGAGGTGGTGTCGACGAAGCCGGCCGGGGCGATCGGCACCTCCACGGGGGCTGAGCCAGGCTTCGTCCCGAACGCGCCGAAGGCCGGGGAGAAGGAGTCCATGCTCAGGACGCTGGCGCCCCCCTCATACCAGAACTCCTTGAACCGCTGCCCGTTGACCCCCGCGGTCCAGGAAAATTCCACCGCCTCGATGTTCAGCACGGCGCCACCGAGGTTGCGCAGGACGATACCCTGAACCTCCTTCTGGACCGCAGCGGCTGCACTGAGGTCGATCTGGAAGATGCCGTCCGCCGACGTCACCACGTCTGCCGGGACGCCGTTGCCTCCCTGATCGAAGACGATGGAGAGGGTCTGTCCGCCTTCGTAGGTCACTGTGAACGTCGTCTCCTGACCACCCGCCACGTTCTTCGCCCACGCAGTGAGGACCTTGTCCGTATCGCCGGCGGCGATCTGGTAGTTGGACTGCGGCAAGGCCGCCGGCGGCACGGTCGCCTCCAGAGGCAAACCCGCGCCATTGTAGAAGTCGACAGCGATATCGTCGTCACTCACCCGCACCAGCTCCGGGGTCGTGGCGCCTCCCACGTCGGTACGGCGGACGCGGATCTGGCTGATGGTCAGCACATCGGGGATGGTGTTGCTGACGATGACGTTGCTGATGGTCGAGCCCGCGACGATCGCGTTGGAGAAGTCGACGACCAACTCCACGCCACCGGCCGCATCGACGTTCTGAAAACTCAGGCCGTCGACGGTGGTGGTATAGGTGGTGCCGCCGCTGTCGTAGCTATTGAAGGTGAGGGAGAAGATCGCGTCCAGAGGCGGTGGCGCATCGAACTGGAACGAGAAGTGATGGGTTCCGACCGGACCGGGGATCGCCAGACCGCCGGCTCCCTTGTCGATCATGCTCAGGCCACAGCCGGCATCCACGTAAGTGTGGCCACCGAGATACAGCACGTAACCCCTGGCAGGGTGGCCGTCGACGCTGCCACCCACATAGTAGTCCCACTGGTCCACGTCCTCATTGTTGGGGATGTTCGCCTTGTTGCGGTCGTCGTGGACGTAGCGTTTGACCGTGGAATTGTAGTGGGCAGTTTGGCTGGGCACCGGGCTCAGGCCGTTGTTCTGGTCGTACGCCTCGGCCCAGGGTCCTGCGACGTCGTCGGGGAAGACGAAGGGCCTCCAGTTGGCCAGGTGGCCGCCGGTCGGATTGAGCTCCTCGGCACCAACCTGCGAAAAGACAACCGACGGGTCGTTGTAGACCAGATGGCCGCTTTCCATGAAGCCGCCGTTGTGACCGATGCCGAAGTCCGTGAGGAAGTGGCCATTGGGGGAGTGCTCGAACGTCTCGATGGAGGCACACTCGGCGAACATGGCCTCGCCCCGCGCCAGGAAGTCACGGATGTTCTTCACAATCTGCTCAACATCCGGCGTGCCGTCTCCATCGTTGTCGTCGGCGTAGATGCCTCCGTACCCCTCCCAGTGCGGCGCCCACAGGATGGTGAAGGGATCGTCGGCCCGCTGCAGCTCGCCATCGCGGACCTGGTTCGGGGTCAAGATCTCGAAGGCGTCGCCGCAGATATTGGCGAGGACCAGATAGGAGGCCATGATCTTCACGGCGTCGCCCTGCTCCACGTCCTCGCTGTCGCTCATCAGTGCGACCTTGGGCGGCGTCCCGCTCAGCTCCTGCTGGACGTTGCCGGAGAAAGCCACGTTGCTCTCATGTACATTCACGGGATCCCAGGCGCCATTGGGATTGCTCAGGACTGCCCGCGCCACCGCCACGTCATCCGCGTGGATGACCCACGGCCCGCCGGCGTAGTCGATGGTGTCGGTGACGCCGGCGAGGGGGCTGGTGCCGCCCCCATGGTCGACCAGGGCCACCACCGGGCTGGTCGCCGCGTCGTGAATGGTGAAGTCGATCGCGTCGTTGGAGGTCTTGTCGTCGCGGATCATCCAGTAGACCGTGACGTCGTTTGCCAGCAGTTCGTAGACGTAGCCGTACGCCTCGAACAGCCCCTGGCCGACCTCCTCCTGGTACGGCTCGTCCATGGGGATGATCCAGGACCCGGCGGGGAAGTTCCGCTCCACCGCCATGGCCGGCACGCTCACGAGCAACGCGGTGACGAATGCAATCCGAGATAGAAAGGATAGGCGCTTCATAACGACCTCCACTGCGAGCTCATCGCAGATACTCAGCTAAAAGGCCCCCAGGACCCCGGTGTTCACGTTCTGCGCCGTCTGCGTGGCGTTGGTGTTGCCGGCATCGACGTTTTCCTGGGCGTAGTTGGCGGTCGCGGCCGCACGAAAGAACCCGGCCTCCAGCACCACCTGGGCATCGTTTGCGGAAAGACCGGCCGGTGGGGCGCTGTCGATGTAACCCCAGGAACGAACCAAGATCATGCCGTTGGCGTCGGTCGCCCCGTTGTTCGGGGCCTCGTCGGCGTCGTCGAGGAATTGGTACTGGTAGAGGATGTCGATCATTCCCGGGACCGCGACCGCCTGATCAGCGGGCGCCGGGTTCGCCAGGAGGGCATCCCACGCCGAGCCCACCGCCTGCTGGATCATTTGCGCGCGGCCCGCTTCGAGTCCCGCCTCGGCCGCCGCGTAGAGCTGCTTGTGAAGATTGTCGTTGGCCACCACCTTGGTGCTGGTCCGGGAGGCGGTCAGCGCCGCGATCCCGAGCACGCTGAGGGAGATCAGAAGCAACAGGGTGGTCACGAGGCTGGCGCCGCGTTCGGCGGCTTTTGACGAGAGTGGATTACGCATGGTCGGATCCTCCGCCATCAAAGAGTGAGTGCGTTGCGTACGCCGGCCAGCGCCGTGTACGTGACCTCGTAGAAATTCCCGTGTCGATCCGGCGTGGTGGCTCGGCCCCCCACGTCGACGCGCACGGCGGTGACGGCGCCGGCCGCCAGGTTGTCTGCGGAGACGTCGTCCAGCAGATCCGCATCGAGGGTGCTGCTGCCGCTGATCGAGTAGCGCAGTCGCAGTGACGTCACGCCGTCGGCGATGACGTCCGGCGTCGCGCCATTTTGCCGGCGCACGAGTTGCGGCTGGACGGGCGCCGCCTCGTTCGGCACCGCCGCCCCGTCGGTGATGTAGTAGTCGACCTCGTAGAGCAGGGCGAGGTGGAGTATCGCGCCAGCGTAGTTGGTTCCATCGAGGGCGCCGTCGTTGCCCACGTCGTCCGTCACCTTGGTCAACGTGACCTGATAATTTCCGCCGCCGAGATCCACGACGCCCGACACCCGGGCAGTCTCCGCCTCGCTGTTGCTATAGCCGTTGCTCAGGATTGCGGGGATCCACGTCGTCCCATCGAGCGGGTCGATCGAGGCAGTGTCGAGGTCGTCGACGCCATCGCCGTCCAGGTCGAGGGTCGATACCTGGACGACCGTCGGGATTGCCGTGATGAGTGAAGCGGGCGCGTCGCCCACCGCGTAACGCACGGTGACCGCGTCCTGTCCATCCACGATTCCATCACCACCAACGGCGTTGTCGTTGATCGGAGTCAATACCACGCGGTTGATGTCCAAGTTCGTCAAGTAACCGGTCTGACGAACGTCGTCCGCGATCATGTCGAGGGCGAAGCGGATGTTCTGCTCCACCTCACCCATCGCCCCCTGGCGCTCGAAAGCGTTCTGCTGCACCTTGTAGGTGGCGAGGCTGCCGCCGACCACTACGAGGCTGAGGGTCAACCCGACCATCAGCTCGATGAGCGAGAAGCCGGCCTGGCTGGAGGCATTGTCTAGTGTGCGCAACATCGGCGATCCCTCATCTATTGGGCGATCCGGGACGTGAAGGCGATCTGATGATCACCCGTCCACTGGACCGCGACCGTGACGGTGTTGAGTCGGTTCACGGCGTCGTATGCGATGGCCGTGGTGCCGCTCGCATCCGTTCCGAGCTCGGCGGTCACCTTGTCCTCCCAGCCGGCAAGGGCGATTGCCGGAAGCTGGAACGCGCCATTGTTGAAGTTGAGAGGATTCAGCGCGTAGTTGTTGACGCGCTCGAGCATCTCCATCGCAAGACGGGTCGCCGTGCTGTACTGATCGGTGTAGACGTTCGCGCGCAGCCCCATGAGCTGCATGCTGGAGATGCCCAGCATTCCGATCGCGAAGATCGCCAGAGAGACCATCACCTCGATCATGGTGAAGCCGCCCTCGCGACCGTGGCCCGTGGTTCTAGCTCCATTCATCGGTGGTTCCCTTTCGCAAGTGCCAAAGGTGGGGGCGCCCCGTGGCCGAACGGATGGTGATCCCCGTCATCTGCCAGTCACTGGCGTCACCGGCGGGGGGGCTCCGAAAGAGGTAGATCTCTCCGGGCGCACCGTTGGTCTCCGGAGGTGTGCCGCCCGGCAGGTCGTGACACCAGCCACGGGGATCGAAGCTCAATCCAGCGGCAAATGATCCATCCGCAATCGGCCCCGGGTTGTTGGCCTGCGGCGCGGCGGTCACGCCCGCTTGAAAGTCGAACGAAATGTGGTCCTGCAACGTGCCCGAGGCCTTGACCTCCGGCGGTTCCCCCGGAGGGACGGGGTCATCGGGCGCATTGTTGCCGTCGTAGTCGATCCACACCGTGTAGGTGCCCGCATCCCGGTCGAGGCTCACCATGCACCGCTTTCCTTCCGTCACCGCTAGCTGTCGGGCGAGCTGAAGCTGGGTGAGGATGTCGCGCGAGTCCCCCTCCAGCCGCGACGTCGATGCACGGTCTCGGATAGCGGCGGCAAAGGCGGTCGCCAATATCGACATCAATGCCATGGTCACTACGACCTCTACGAGGCTTACCCCGCGCTCTCTGAAGTTGGATGTTCGATTCACAGTTCGTCTCCTTCAGCCGATGCCTGCCGTACCGCAACTCCCATACCAGGCGGCAGCCGCCCATAACGCGTTCCCGTTATTGAGATCCGTCCGCTGCACACCGACCGGACCAGCGCGCCGCGATACATAGGTAAGAAATCCGTTACACAGAGTCCCTCACCCTATCGGTGCAGCGAGGCGCTGCGTTACTGGCGCTGGAAACGACTCACAGCGGCGGTTACCCTTGCTGACCGTGACTTTCGCTACCGCCCATTCTTTCGGCCGGATGCAACGTCTCTCGCGAGGGCGCGCGCTCTTGTTGGTGATGGACGTCCAGGAAAGGTTCGTGCCCGCGGTCCACGGGATGGAGCATGTGGAGCGCAACCTGCGAGGTCTGCTGCGCCTGTGTCACGGCCTCGAAATGCCGGTTCTGTTTACCGAGCAGTATCCGGAGGGACTGGGGCGGACGTTGCACAGTCTCACTACGCTCTATCCCTCCGCCGTTCCCTTCGAGAAGACCCATTTCGACGCCTGCCTTGAGCCGGGCTTCATGGAGCGGTTCCGGCCGCTCCACCGTAAGCAGGTACTGATTGCCGGTATCGAGAGCCACGTGTGCGTTCAGCAAACGGCACGCAGCCTCCGGGAAAGCGGATACGACCCCTACGCCATCGCAGACGCCATCGCCTCTCGTACCCCGGAAAACCGCGACATCGGTCTCGGTCTCATGCGCCAGTGCGGCGTTGCGATCACCTCCACGGAGGCGGTCCTGATGGAGCTGTTGATCTCCGCCGAGGATCGTCTCTTCAAGGAAGTGCTCGACTTCTTGAAGGAGTAGGGATGGAGGTCAACGCGCTGCGCACCCTATTGGATGCCGTGGCGGCGGGCACGACCTCCCCGGCGACCGCGCTCGAACGGCTGCGCCATCTTCCCTACGAGGTCGTCGCCGCCGAGGGGCATGCCTTCGCGCGCCTCGACCACCACCGTGGCCTGCGACAATCGGTTCCCGAGGTTCTGTATTGTCCGGGAAAGCAACCAGACCAGGTGGTGAATATCGCCGAACGGACCGTGAGCGCAACGGGACGTCTCCTCGCTACCCGCGCCGATGTTCAGCAGGCGGAGGCCGTGCGTGCGCGCCTGCCCGCAGCGGATTTCCACCCGCTGGCACGGACCATCACCATCGATCGCGACGATCGCCCCGCGCCGACCGGGCACATCGCGCTCCTCACCGCCGGCACGGCCGACCTGCCGGTGGCCGAGGAGGTACGCGTCGTCGCTGCCTGGCTAGGTAGTCGAGTGGAGCCCCTGTACGACGTCGGCGTCGCCGGGCTGCATCGCCTGCTCGATCATGCGGCCGTTCTCGATGAGGCCCGAGTGCTCATCGTGGTGGCGGGGATGGACGGCGTGCTGCCGAGTGTCGTCGGCGGCCTGACCGACCGACCGGTCGTCGCGGTGCCGACCTCGACCGGCTACGGCGCCAACTTTCAGGGGATCGCGCCGCTGCTCACGATGCTCAATGCCTGCCCGCCGGGTATCGGAGTGGTCAACATCGACAACGGGTTCGGTGCCGCGTGCCTGGCACACCGCATCAACCTCCTCGGTGAGGCGCGGACCTGAGTGGCGATCGTCGACGCCTACCTCGACTGCTTTGCCGGCATCTGCGGCAACATGCTCCTCGGCGCTCTGGTGGACGTCGGCGTCGCATTCGACGAGCTGCGCGACGCGATCGCCGCCCTCGGTATGGGCGGCTACGACCTGACCTGCGAGCGCCGTTCGCGGGGTGGTATCGCCACGACCCACGTGCGCGTCACATGCGGCGCCCAGCCCCACCATCGGCGACTCGCCGACTGCCTGCGCATCATCGGGGAGAGTTCTTTGCCACAGCCGGTGCAGGCGGACGCCGCCCGTACCTTTACCCATCTCGCGGAGGCCGAGGCAGCTATCCACGGCGTGACGATCGACGAGGTCCACTTCCACGAGGTCGGCGCCGTGGACGCGATCGTGGACATCGTCGGCGCCTGCTGGGCCCTCCACCGCCTAGGCGTACGCCACCTCAGCCATGGTCCCGTCAACCTTGGTGATGGCACGGTTGCCTGCCTCCACGGTACCTATCCCGTGCCGGTCCCTGCCGTCCAGCGCCTCCTCCTCGGTCGTTCGACCCGGCGTGGGATCCCCGGCGTGTCGACGGTCGGTGAGCTCACCACGCCGACCGGCGCCGCGCTCCTCTCTGCCCTAGCCCGTCCCGTGCCCGAGGGCATCACCCAGACCGCGTTCCGTACCGGCTACGGTGCCGGCGACCGCGACCCGGACGCCTTTCCCAACTGCCTGCGCATCGAGCTCCACGCCGTCGACCGGATCGCTGCACGCCGGGAGCCGGTCGTGGAGCTGGTGTGCGACGTCGATGACCTCAACCCGGAGTGTCTGCCGGCCGTCGACGAGGCGGCACGCCGCGCGGGTGCCCTCGATGTCACGATGGCCGCGGTCACCGGCAAGTCCGGTCGCCCCGCGACGCGACTCACGGCGCTATGCCGGCCAGCCGCGGCGGCGGCAGCAGTAGAGGCCGCCCTCTTCCGTCACACGACGACCTTTGGCGTCCGCCGCCGGGACGTCACGCGGACGCGCCTCATCCGGCGTTGCGTCGAGACACACACCCCCTTTGGGACCGTGCGGATCAAGGAAGGGTGGCTGGACGGAGAGCGTCTCCAGGCGAGCCCCGAGTACCGGGACTGCCTTGCCCACAGCCGTGACCACGACGTGCCTGTACGGGAGGTCTACCGAGCGGCGCTGCAATGTATCCCGCCGCCGGGCGCACCACCCGACGAGGACGACAGCCCATGAATCCGTGGCTGCTTCCGGCCACCGGCGCGTTCGTGGGATGGTTCACCAACAAGCTGGCCCTCACCCTCCTATTCCGCCCCCGTCGGCCGGTGCGCCTGGGACCGTGGCGACTCCAGGGGATTATCCCGGCGCGCCATCAGCGCCTCGCCGAGGCGATCGCCCGCACCGTGCAGCGCGACCTGCTGTCGGAGGAACAGGTGGCCCGCCTGGTGGCCGAGATCGATCTTCGCAGCGAGGTGGAAGATGCGGTCGCGCGCGCGATCGATCAGCGCATCGACGCTAGCCGCCTCCACGGCCTGCCCCTCGTCGGCAAGGTCGGTGGTCGCTTCTTCACCGAGCTACGGCGCGTGATCATGACCGGCGTCGCCAAGCGGGTCCAGGATTACCAGCAGCGCGTGGCACACCAGGTGGCGAGCCGGGTAGATATCGAGACCATCGTCCGGGAGCGCGTCGAACACATGGATGTGGGGCAGGTGGAGGACCTGCTCCTGGGGATCCTGCGGGACGAGTTCCGCTACCTGGAGTGGATGGGCGCCGTCATAGGAGGGGTGATCGGCGCCGGACAGCTCTTCTTCTTGGACCACTAACCCGCCGCGCAGCGATGCCAGCGGCGTGCCCTCGGCGGCTCACCGCAAAAAAGCGAGTGACCGAGGCAACCGAGACGCCCATCCGCGCTGGGCGTTGCCCTACTTCTCGCCGCCTGGCGGTTTGGGCGGCGGCGCGCTAGGCCGGGACGGGGGCGGAGGCGGTGGGGTGCCGCCGATCTTCGGGCCGCCGATGGGTGGGCCGGTGCCGGGCGGCGGAGGCTTCGGTGGGCCGGAAGGCTTCGCACCAGCAGGCGGACGCGGGGCAGCACCGCCAATCTTCGCGCCTGGGGGAGGCGGTGGGGTGCCGCCGATCTTCGAACCCGGCGCGGGCGGTGGGGTCCCCCCAATCTTGGAACCAGGCGCCGGCGGCGGGGTCCCGCCGATCTTCGAACCCGGCGCGGGCGGCGGGGTGCCTCCAATCTTGGAGCCCGGCGCAGGCGGCGGCGTGCCGCCGATCTTCGAGCCCGGGGCCGGAGGCGGGGTGCCACCAATCTTGGAGCCGGGCGCGGGCGGCGGCGTACCGCCGATCTTCGATCCGGCGGCGGGCGGCGGCGTACCGCCGATCTTCGATCCGGCGGCGGGCGGCGGCGTGCCACCGATCTTGGAGCCCGGCGCTGGCGGCGGGGTCCCGCCAATCTTCGATCCGGCGGCGGGCGGCG
>JASFUG010000029.1:0-15292 GCA_050050395.1 Nitrospirota bacterium | reverse complement strand
CGCCCGGCGGCCGCGGCGCGGCACCAGCAGCTCGGCGCGCCGGCCGCGCCGTGCCGTCAGGTACGCGGCGAGCAGCGCCTGGCCGGGGAGGGTGCGGGGGATCAGGACCACGGCCGGCACCAGGCTCCCGGCGCCGTAGTACTGCCGGACCACCTGATCCAGGAACTCCGCCAGCGGCTGGTCGTCGTCGGTGAAGATGAAGTCCCGGCGGCCCTGGAGCTTGCCCGCACGGACCACCAGGATCGCCACGGCGGTGGTCGCGCCGATCCTGGCCACCCCGATCACGTCCTGATCGCCGCCCGTGGGATCGACGATCTTCTGCCGGGCGACGATCTTCTCCACCCGGCGGACGACGTCGCGCAGGCGCGCCGCCTCCTCGAACTCCTCCGACGCCGCGGCCTCGCCCATGCGCCGGCTCAGGTCGCGCAGCAAGACCCGGTCGCGCCCCTCCAGGAAGTTGCGCACCGGCTCCACCACCTTGCGCCGGTACTCCTCCGGCGAGATCCGGCCGGTGCATGGCGAGTAGCAGCGGCCGATCTGGAACTGCAGCGACGGCCGCGGCTGCATCTTGAACTCACGGTTCAGGCACTTGCGCACCATGAAGTGGTTGTTGATCAGGCTGACCGTGTCGTTGATCGAGACCCCCGCCACGTACGGCCCGTAGTAGCGGGCGCCGTCGTCCGCCACCTGGCGCACCACGTCGATGCGCGGGAACTCCTCCTGCACCGACAGGCGGATGTAGGGGTACTGCTTGTCGTCGCGCAACAGGACGTTGTAGCGCGGCCGGTGCTCCTTGATGAGGTTGGACTCCAGGAGCAAGGCCTCCACCTCATTCTCCACCACGATCGTCTCCACCGCCGTGATCTTGGCGACCAGGGTGCGGGTCTTTACCGCCTGGCTGCCGCGGGTGAAGTAACTGCGCACCCGCTTCGCCAGATCCACGGCCTTGCCCACGTAGAGCACCGTCCCGGCAGCGTTCCGCATCAAGTAGATGCCTGGACGATGCGGCACATCGTCGAGGTCGATCGGTTTGGCTGCGGCCATGGAGGCATTCTATGCCAGCCGGGTGATCTGCGTGATGCATCCCGCGTGGCCTTGCAGACGCTCCCCCGTCCGGTAGGCGGTCTGACGACTGCGCACCTCGCGAAGCGATGGCACGCCGCCCTATGCCGGCGGTCCCCGTATCCCGTCGCGCGGCGCGCCCATATCCGGCGCGTCCGACTGGAGGGGCTTCTACCGAGACGTGGCGCGCTCCCCCAGCAGCTCATTCACCGCACCGAGCAGCTCCGCCGTATCGACGGGCTTCGCGAGGGTGCGATGGGCGCCGAGGGCCTGTGCCGCATCGAGATAGAGGGTGGGCCCGATCTTGCTCCCGCCGGAGATCGCGATGATCTTCACGTCCGGAGCGCAGCGGCGCAGCTCACCGATCGCCTCCAGTCCGTCCCGCTCCGGCATGAGGATGTCGGTGATCACCAGATCCGCCGCCACGTCGGCGCGGACCTTCGCCGCGTCCACGCCATTCTCCATGGGCACCACCTCGTGCCCGGCACGTACCAGCAGCTCCGAGAACAGCTCCCGGATGTCCTGGTCGTCTTCGATTAGGAGAATGCACGCCATCTGCCCCTCACTGGCTATGGCCAACCGGGCCGTCCATCACTCTTCGGATCGCGCGGCTCAGCTCTACACCGAGAACCGGCTTGCGGACGATCTCCCGGATCCCGACGTCTTGCATCTCCTCGCCCGAAATAGCCTCCCCGAAGCCGGTCACCAACACGATGGGCAGGCCCGGGAGGACGCCCCGTAGCTCCTCCGCCAGGCGGATGCCGGTGAGATCGGGCATCATGTGGTCGGTGACCACCAGATCGAAGTCTTGGGGGGCGGAGAGGACCGTCTCCAACGCCTCCGCGCCATTGGCGCAGCGGATCACCCGGTAACCGAGCCGCTCAAGCATCTCCTGGACTAGACCGGCCACCTCGGCATCGTCCTCCACGAGCAGGATTCGCTCGTCCCCCGTGGCGTCACGTGGCGCGGCGGAGTCTCCGCCATCCTCTGCCGGCTCCGCCGGCGGCAAATAGATGTCGAACGTGGTGCCCTGGCCGAGCGCAGTGTCCACTACGATCTCGCCCCCCTGGGCGGTGACGATGCCGTGGACTACGGAGAGACCGAGACCCGTGCCTTCCTGGGGTCCCTTGGTGGTGAAGAACGGGTCGAAGATCCGTTCGAGATGGGAGGGGTCGATGCCGGTCCCCGTGTCGCTCACGCGCAGGCGCACGTACTCACCCGGAACCAGGCGTCGTCGCGTCGCGCTGAGCTCGCGCGTGATCGTCACGGTCTCCAGCCTCACGTCCAGCATGCCGCCACGATCGCGCATGGCGTGGGAGGCGTTGGTGCAGAGGTTCATCACCAGTTGGTGTATCTCGCTGACCTCGGCGACAACGGAATTTACATGGGGATCGATCGACTGCTGCAACACGATCGACGGCGGTATCGTGGCGCGTACCAGGACCATCGCCTCGTTGACCACTCGATCGATCCTGACCGGGCGGCGCTCCACGTTCACCTGGCGGCTGAAGGTGAGGATCTGACGCACCAGGTCCTTGGCCGACTCCGCCGCCTTCAAGATGTGTTGGACATACGCGTTGGGCCGGCTGTCTTCCGGGGTGTCTTCCAACACCATGCCGCCGTAGCCGATGATCGCCTGGAGCAGGTTGTTGAAGTCGTGGGCGATGCCGCCGGCGAGGGTCCCGATGGTCTCCATCTTCTGGGCCTGCCGGAGCTGCGCTTCCAGGGCGCGCGTCTCCGCCTCCATCTCCTTCCGGGCGGTGATGTCTTCCTTTACCGCCACGAAGTGGGTGATCGCGCCGGCATCGTCCCGGATCGGCGAAATGGATGCCTGCTCCCAGAACAGCTCCCCGTTCTTCTTCTTGTTGTGGAACTCGCCGTGCCAGTGCCGGCCGGCGGCGATGGTCTCCCACAGCTGGCGGTACCCCTCCCGAGACATCTCGCCGCTCTTCAATACGCGCGGGTTTTGCCCCAGGACCTCCGCCAGCCTGTAGCCGGTCACTTCCGTGAACTTCGGGTTGGCGTACTCGATGTCGCCGCGGGCATCGGTGATGATCACCGAGACCGGGCTCTGCTCCACCGCCGCCGACAGCTTGCGCAGCTTCTCCTCTGCGCGGCTGCGCTCGGTGATGTCGGTGATGTTCGCGACGAAGGCCGGCGCTGCTCCGAAGTGGGAGAGCTGGAGGTGGACCTCTACCGGGTAGAGCGAACCGTCCTTGCGTCGGTGCACGGTGGTGATTTGAATCTTGTCCCGCTCGCCGCTACGTAGAGGTTCGGTAAGCGCGGCGAAGGTCTCCGCGGTGAGCTCCGGCTTCAGGTCCAGGGGGGTTAGCAACAGCATCTCCTCTGTCGAGTACCCCAGGTTCTGCCGTGCGCCACGATTGACCCGCAGGAAGCGCAGGGTCCGAGCATCGAAGATGTAGACCTCGTTCAGGGAGTCCTCGATGAGGTGGCCGAACTGGATGGCCATCTCCTGGGCGTGGCGCACCGGGCTGATGTCCGTGATGTAGCCCTCCAGGGCCACGGCGTCGCTCGTCGCGACGAAGATGGCGCGGCCCTGCTCCCATACCCATTTCTCCGTGCCGTCCCGGGCCGTGATCCGGTACTGGAGGCGGAAGGAATCGCGCCGTGCCACGGCCTCCTGAACCGCCTCCCACACCGACTGCCGGTCGTCCGGGTGGATGAGGTCGTCGAACGAGAGACACCGGCTGTGGAGTAGGTCGGCCGCCGGATACCCGGTGAGTCGCTCGCACCCGTCGCTGATCATCTCCATGGTCCAGTCGCGGTCGTGGCGACAGCGGTAGACGAATCCCGGCAGGTTGCTCACCAGGGTCTGCCACTCCCGCCGGCTCTCCCGCAGCGCGCCCTCCACATGTCGCCGAACGGTAACGTCGAGGAGGGAGACCACGACCCGCGACCAGCTCTCTTCGTGGCCGGGGGCGATGGAGAGCGTCACAATCACGTGCAGAATCCGACCGGTTCTCGTGCGCAGCGCCCCCTCGCTCTCGAATGACGTCCGGCCCGCCGCCAGGGCGATCAGCTCCTCTTTGAAGACCGCCAGAGAGTCCTCCGTGAAGTACCGTGGCAGGCCAGCCAGCAAGGCGTCCTTGCTCTCCGCCTCCAGTAGCGGCAGGGTTGCCCGATTCACATCCAGGATTCTTACCGCCGAGGCGCAGCGAGCAATCTCCTCCGGATGGTCATCCAGATGGCCGCGCAGGTCCGTGATCCCGCCTTCCCGCACCACATCGAGGAGTCGCTTTACCTCGGAGAAGTCCTCCTCCCACAGCGAGATCGGGGAGTCCTCGAAGAGCGCGCGATAGCGTGCCTCGCTCGCTTCCAGGGTCTCGACCGTGGCATGAAGTGGCGCCTGACTCCTCTCGCCGTCGCCAGCCACCGGTTGCCCGGCGTCCAGGTCGCGGCCTTCAAGTTCCGCCACCCGCTCGCGCAATGTGCGTAGCTCTTGCAGGAGGTCGCCGCGGCTGGCGGCGAAGTCATCCATCATGTTGAGTCCCTCATGCGGATGGAATGACCGGGGTTTCGAGTGACCATGACGACCAGATTGATGGACGCGGTGACGCCACGTGACCGGGGTATCTCGCCCGACTCGGAGAGGCCGCGCAAGAGTCCGGGCGCAGAGGTTCCATCGGAGGGAAGACCCAGACCTATGAACCCGGATCGGCGGTTGTTCGTGCCTGCAAGCGAACCAGCGGCACAGACCATGGCACGATTCGCGCAGAGCCGACCGATCGCCGTCACCGCACCACGCGCCACGTCTCCGGCCGTACGGCGGCCGTGAACGCTGACCACAGGGAGGGAGCCCCATGGCCCGTCGTTACTGGCTGGTGAAATCCGAGCCGACCGCGTTTTCCTTCACCGACCTACAGCAGGCGCCGGACCGGACCACCCACTGGGATGGGGTGCGCAACTACCAGGCGCGCAACCTGTTGCGCGACGAGCTGCGCAAGGGCGACCGCGTCTTCTTCTACCACAGCAATTGCACGCCGCCGGCGATCGTGGGGATCGCCGAGGTGGTACGTGCGGGCTATCCGGACTTCACGGCCTGGGACCCGGATGACAAGCACTACGATCCGAAGTCCGACCCGGATAACCCGACGTGGTACATGGTCGACCTCCGCTACATCCGGCCCCTCAAGCGCCCCCTGTCCCTCGACGAGCTGCGTGCCACCCCCGGCCTCGAGGAGATGGTGCTCCTGCGCAAGGGCAGCCGTCTCTCGGTCCAGCCCGTCACCACCGAGGAGTGGCAGCGAATCCTCGCCCTGGAGCAAGCGACCGGCCCGTGAGGCGTCTCGCCGCGATCGGCGCCCGCTCAGTTCTTCGTCGCCTCCACCCCGAACATCAGTCGCACCTTGTCCCCGAGGCCGGGTAAGCCGTACTTCACGCCGAAGTCGGAACGCAACAGTGTGGCGCTGGCGTCGAAGCCGCAGGTGTCCTTGCGGTTCAACGGGTTGGTACCGCAATGGATGTGGCTCACCTCCAGGGAGATCGGTCGCGTCACGCCGTTCATGGTGAGCCGCCCCTCGGCGGTCCCGGACTTACCACCCTCCGCCACCGTCAGTGCCGTCGCCTTGAAGGTAATCTGCGGAAACTCCACGGCGTTGAGGAAGTCCGGGGAACGCAGGTGATCGTCCCGCTTGGCCACGTTCGTGTCAACCGAGGCGGCGTCCACCGTCACGTCCGCCGATCCCGTCCCCTCCTCCCAGTCGACGTCGATCTCTCCAGAGAACGAATTGAAGCGGCCGTAGACCGTGGTGAACCCCAGGTGGTTGATCGCGAAATAGATCGAGCTGTGGTTCGGATCAATCGTGTAGCTCTCCGCCAAGGCAGAAGCTGGAAGGATAAAGGACAGGGCGAGGAGCAGGTAACGCATGCGACTCTCCTTGGGAAAGGCACGCCGCGTGACGGCCCGTCAGAACGGGACCGGCCCGGCGGCACGGAAGGTGAACAGGATCGCCACGACCCCCGGGGCCGCAGCCAGGAACAGAAGAGTTCCCGCCCTGGCCAACGGTGGCAAGCCCTTTGGCAACGGCAGCCGCGGTGCGAGGGGAACCAGCGCCAGGGGGAGGAGGGCGAGGGACGGCATCCTCGCGAAGAGCGTGGCCGACGCTCCCAGCAAGGCCACCGGCAATCCAGCCGTCACACCTAGGGCACGGGACCCTTCTCCACCGCCGAGCACCAGGTGGACTACCAGCACGCCACCGGCGGCGCTACCCACCGCCATGGCGAGCTGAGCCAGAAGGGCCGATGCCCCGAACAATGCGGCCCCACCGGTCGCCAGCCCGAGGGCCGCCGCGCCGCTAGCGGTGCCGAGCAGGTCACCACCACCGCGCCCCGCCACCGCCGTCACCCAGCCGCAGTACGCGACGAGCGGCAGGCCGCTCAACACCGCCTCTCTCACCCCGCCCCGCGCCAGCACCGGCCACGCCACCCAAGCAATCGCCGCTGCGCCCACCACGCACCAGAGGGCCGACCGCCATCGCACGCCGAGCGCGGCCCATTCGAGGGCGACGGCCAACGGCGCCACCGCGAGTGTCAGGAGGATGATCTTCCGCGTCGAAGTCAGCGGCCACAGCCCGAACCCCGCCACCCATCCCACGGTCACGCATAGCCCCGCCACAACCGCCACCGCACCTGCCGCGCGCCTTGTCCGCGCGAGGCCCACCGCCACCACCAGCGCGGTCACAAAGGCCGCGACTCCGGACTGGATCGCGGGATGGCTAAGCCAGAGCGGCACGTGTCAGTCCCCCACGACCGGCGATCTATCCAGCAAATAGGCCGCCGCTGGATGCGGCGCATGGCACGAACATCTGCGCATGGTCGCCCCACGAGGAGCCGCCTGCAAACACGTCACCACCGGTGCGGACCGAACCACTCACGACCGCCTCTGCATACTCGCTCAAGGCGCTGCGGCGATCGCCGCAGACCGCAAGTCTACGATAGGTGCTCGTCGAGTGTCGCGCCTCTTCACCCGATTAATTGCCTGCCCAGCATCCCGACGACAAACCCGAGGACGGCGCCGAGTGGCGGAGTCCAATGCCGCCGCATCTTCGCCTGGGGCGCTATGTCTTGAAAGATCAGATACAAGATCCCGCCGCTCGCGAAGACCATGATTCCCGCAGTTAACTGGGAATGACTCTGCAGGAATAGGAAGCCTCCACACGCAGCAAGGGGACCGAGCAGACTGGCCAGCAAGAGCGCCCCCAGCGCGATGCGAGGTGCGGTTCCCAAGCCCACGATCTCGCGGAAGGAGTTGAAGCCTTCCGGCAGGTTCTGAGCACCGATGAACACGGCCAGCAACGTGCCCAGGCGGCGGTCGTGGCTGAATACGGCACCGAGGGATAGCGCCTCCGGCAGAAAGTCCATCAGCATCGCCATGAGCTGCGCAGCGCTCCCTCGGCGTCGCGCCATGTACACATCCACGAGGCAAAACGCAAGCCCACCCATCGAGAAACACGCGGCCAGGGAGAGGGGATCCAGGATCGCGATCCCTTCGGGGGCCAGGGCGAACGCAACCGCCGCGAGAAGAATCCCTCCACCGAAGGCGATGACACCATGCATCACCTCCCGCTTGGCTTCCGTCTCGGTGCTCCGTTCGACCCGCGCGATGACACCACCCACGAAAGCGGCGATGCCCGCCAGCCACGAAGCGACGATGATGAACGGCAGTTGACCCATCCCGACCCTGTCGGCCCCAACGAACGGAAGGCTAACGAGAAGTTCAGCCGAGTCGTGAGATCCCCGTTTCCAAACCTGCGGCCGAGGGTCTTGGGTTGGCGTTCACGGCTGAATCTGAACGTATCCCTGCTGGGTGAGCTGAACTAGACGGATCACGGCCCCCGTGGTCACCTTCACCCCGGGCAGCAGGTCTTCGTTCGACCAAGTGTGGTGCTTCATGGAGACGGCGCACTCCTCGACTTGGACGCCTTGATCGATCAACGCAGAGATCAGCTCTTTATATGGATTACCGCTGCTCACAGAGCGATAGGCGTTGTAGGCACGATCATCAAGCGTCATGTGGGCTGCGTCCCCAAAAAAGAGCCCGATGATCCGTCCTGTGATGTGCTTTTCGCGATACCGCTTGGCCAACATGTGCATGTATCTGATACCCACCGGCATGTCGCCGGCAAATTCCAGATGGTTCATGACAAACACGACGTTCGCCTTTTCAAAGGTCACGGGAATATCGACGTGGATGACCTCTCTCGACGGAGTAGATGGCACATTCTCCGCCGTGGACATGGGTGGAAAGCACATAGTCAGCAGCAATGGCGCGACGAACACGGCCTGTACGATGTGCTCTTTTCTCAATCGACACGCTCCTTCCTCTGCTGTACCGAACGCCGCCTCTCACAGGTGTGGGGCGCCATTCACGCTCGACTGAAATTCGCTGAGACCGGCGAGCGCAGTGATAGACACACCGTCGTCGGCCAGCGCCTCTCTGTGGGCAAGCACCAACCATCTCCGGCTCCTCGTGGCACAATTCAGGTCCATTCGCGATCCCCTCTTTTCGTTTCCCACCTTGCGGCTTTGCGTCTTTGCGTGGAAAGCCGGCCTCATCGCAGAAGCAGAATCGCGAGCAACGCGTTGGTGACCAGCAGCACGACTGCCAGACCCCGCCAGAAGCGCACCGGGTTGCGCTGCAGGAGTGGGGCGGTGTCCGCGGCGACCCACTCGGGGTTGGGATGGGAGAGGTCGTAGACCAGCTCGGAGAGGGCCTCGTACCGCTTGTAGGGGTCGCGCTGGACCGCCTTGCGCAGGGCGCCATCCACCCACGCCGGCAGGTCAGGCCGGTGATCGGTCGCCGGCCGGTAGGGGCACTCGCGGCTCGCCTTCAGCGACTTTTGCTCGCCGTACGGCAGTTTGCCGGTGAGTAGCTCGTAGGTGATGACCCCTAACGAGTAGATGTCCGAGCGGTTGCTGCCGGCGGCTCCGTAGCGGTATTCGGGGGCGGTGTAGTTGACCGTACCCAGCGGCCCCGTCGACTCCAGGGGCGTGGCGATCTCCTCGATGCCGGCGATCTTGGTGGAGCCGAAGTCGATGATCTTCACCGTGCCGTGGTCGTCGATGAACAGGTTCTCCGGCTTCAGGTCCTGGTGGAGCATCTCCAGGTGATGAAACGCCCGCAACCCCGCCGCGATCTGATCGACGATCGCCCGCACCTCCGCCAGAGGTGGCTGCGGGTGATCGTTCATCCACTGACGGAGGGTCTCTCCGTCCAGGTGCTCCGTGACGTAGTACAGGAAGGTGCGCGGCCGCCGCGGCTCGACCACCGATAGAACGTTGGGGCTATGGATCCGCTTGCCCGCCCACTCCTCGTGGAGAAAGTGGTCGATGTACACGGGATCGTCCTCGTAGGTGACCGACGGTGTCTTGAGAATCACCCGCTCCTGCGTCTCGACGTCCAGGGAGAGATAGATCTGGGTACGCTTGCTGGCATGGAGCTCACGCAGGATGCGATAGCCGTCCACCACCTGGCCTGCCTCCAGGGGCGGAGGAACGGGAAGCTCGGTGAGGCGGCGGAAGAACCCCTCCTCGTCCTCCGTGGGTAGCCGCTCCACCCGCAGGGCCTGGCAGGTGACGTTGTCCGGGCTCTGGTTGGCGATCGCCGCGGCGACGATGGCGCGCGCGGCCGCCTCCAGGTCGCCACGGTGATCCGTGAGGATCCCCGCCATCGTGGGGTCGCTGACGTGCTCGTGGACACCGTCGGTCGTCAGTAGGAAGAGGTCGCCGGGCTCCACCGTCAGGGTGTGGTGGTCGATCTCCAGGCGCAGGTCGACGCCCATGGCCCGGCTGAGGTAGCGCCGGTCGCCCGCGATCTGCACACGGTGGTCGCGGGTCAACGGTTCCAGGGTACCGGCTCGCAGTCGGTAGATGCGGGTGTCGCCGACATGGAACAGATAGGCGGTGGTCGACTTGACGATCAACAGGCTGAGGGTCGTGACCAGCCCACGGTCCGTGCCATGCTCGCGCCGGCCCTGGCCGTACAACCAGCGGTTGAGAGCGCCCAGCACCTTCTCCACCGACGTCTTCACCGCCCACGACTCGGGGGTGGCGTAGTAGTCGGCGAGAAAGCCCTGGACGCAGGTCTCACTCGCCTCGCGGCCCGCCTCTCTGCCGCTCACGCCGTCGGCGATCACCGCACCGATCCCCTTGGTGAGGAGAAGGGGCTCGCCCGGGATGCGGATACCGCAGGCGTCCTCGTTGATCGCCTTGCCACCCGCCTCCGAGCATTGACCGGCGGAGACCACCAGGGTCGGCGCCAGTTCCTCCGCGGAGTGGGTGACGACGCGCATGGCTCGGTCCGGTCCCAGCAAGCTCCCAGGAATGGCGTGCGCTGCGCCGTACCACGGCGAGCCCCGACGACCACCGGTCTCCACGCAGCACGCGGCCGAACTCTACGGCGTCGCGACGTTTCCAGGAAGGGCGAAACGGCTAGAGCGGCGCCTTTCCGAGGGAAGACGCCGCCCCTTCCACCCCGGGAAGGCCTCACGTCACCTCGATCATCTGCACCGTGCCATCGGGTAGCACCTCCACCATGTGACCTTCCGGCTCATCCAGGAATGCCACCACCGGTCCCAGTGCGACGAGGGAGGAGATGGCGATCACCAGGAAGAAGAGCTGCGGCGTGACGAGGGACAGGACGGTGAGGAAGGTCACGGCACCGACGTTGCCGTACGCCCCGGCCATGCCGGCAACCTGACCGGTGAGGCGCCGCTTGACCAGGGGTACCATGGCGAACACCGCGCCCTCACTGGACTGGACGAAGAACGAGCACCCCATCGTCACCACCACCGCCAACCACACGGGCCAGCCGGAGTCGATCCTGCTCATCAGGTAGTAGCCGGCCGCCCGACCGACCAGCAGGATGATCAGGGTGCGGCGTGACCGAGATGGCGGTGGCGCAGCTCTACCACTGGTTCGCCACCACGGAGCGGGTCGTCACTCTGTTCTCCCAGGGGGTCAATCAGTCCTCCAGCGGCACGGACAAGGTGAACTCCATCGTCGACTGCCACCTCGCGACCGGACGCATCGGCAGCCCCGGGATGGGGCCGTTCTCTCTCACCGGCCAACCCAATGCCATGGGTGGCCGCGAGGTCGGTGGGCTGGCAAACACCCTCGCCGCGCACATGGACTTCGGCGCCGAGGCGTGCGACCGGGTGGAGCGCTTCTGGGGCGCCCCGGCGATCGCCCGTGCCCCAGGATTGAAGGCCGTCGACCTCTTTCAGGCGGTCGGTGAGGAGCGCATCCAGGCGGTGTGGATCATGGCCACGAACCCGGCGGTCAGTCTCCCCGACGCGTTTGCGGCGCACCGCGCGTTACAGCGCTGCGGGCTGGTGGTGGTCTCCGACTGCGTACGCCGCACCGACACGGCGGATCGTGCCGACGTGCTCCTGCCGGCCGCCACCTGGGGGGAGATTGACGGTACGGTGACCAACTCGGAGCGCTGCATTTCGCGTCAGCGGCCATTCATGCGTCCGCCCGGCGAGGCGCGCCCCGACTGGTGGATCATCACTCAGGTGGCGCACCGCATGGGCTTCGCGGACGCGTTTCCCTATAGGGGCCCGGCGGGTATCTTTCGCGAGCATGCCGCCTTCTCCACGTTCGAGAATGCCGGCGCACGTGCCTTCAATATCGGTGGCCTCGCAGCAGTCGATGACGACGCCTACGACACCATGACACCGATCCAGTGGCCGGTCCCCGCGGGCCGCCGACAAGGGACCCCCACGCCTGTTCGTCAACCAGCGGTTCGCCCCCCCGATCACCGGGGCCGGTTCGCCGCTAGCAGCCTCGGCTACTGGGTAAGCGTGCGCGGGCATCACTTCTGGCGCTACGAGCTGGCTGGCGTGGCGAAGCCGGACGACTGGAGCATGTGGGCCACCTGCCTCATGGGGGGGACGGCGGGTTGCTCGAGTACCAAGATCCGGCGGCCGGGCGTTACCGCGCCGCGCGCATCGCCGACGACCGACTGGTGGCGTGTCTGTTCGCATCACCGGATCACGACCTGCCGACCCGGGCGTGGCTGGCACGCCTCTTCGCCCATGACCGCCTAGACGTCCGTGACCGGGCGAGCCTGCTGGCGGCTCCGCCGCTGCGCACCGAGGGCGACGCCGGACCCACGGTTTGCTCCTGTTCCGGTGTAGGCCGCAACACCCTGATCGCGGCGATCCGCCGCCACCGTCTCGCCTCGCCGGAGCAAGTGTGCGACGCCCTCAAGGCCGGCAGCAATTGCGGCTCGTGCATCCCGGAGCTCGCCGCCCTGATCGAGGAGGCGGCCGACAGCTCTGCCGCGTAGGGTAACAGGGCCGCTTGCCACACCGTGCCACCCCATGAGGACGGTGTAGCCTTCTCACCGCGAAGACAGGACCCACACGCCCACCACGATGAATGAGGCGCCGGCAATCCAGGAGACGTACTTCGGATTGAGCCAGTGGGAGAGGAGGGCACCGGCGAACACGGCGATCGCGGATGCCACGACCAGCGCCGCCGCCGAGCCAAGGAAGACCGTGAAACGGTCGTTTCCGCCTTGCGTTGCGTACAGGAGGGTCGCCACCTGGGTTTTGTCGGCGATCTCGGCAAGAAACACTGTCACGAAGACCGTGGCAAAGAGCTTCGCATCCATCCCGCTTCCTCGTTCGATGCCGGGACGGTCGCCACACGGGGCCCGGCGGCGGACTCCTCCACCGGTCGGTAGACAAGGGCCAGTGTAACGATACGCAGGCCGGCGAGGTAGCGCAGCGGATGCCGGCAGTCCCGCGACGCCTCACCGACAACCCGATGACCTGCCGTCAGCCGCTCAGCGTCGCCTGGTACAGCGACTCGGCGAGGCGCTCACGGATCCGCGGCTCCTTGCTTGCCTGGCAGTCCTGCAGGGAGTGAAAGAATTGACAACGGAGCTCCTCCTCCATGCGCTCCAGCAGATAAGCCAGGTGGACGGCGAGGACATCCTTGTCGTGGTGCTCGTGGAGCCAGCGCGCCACGTCCTCTTCGTTCTCGCGCGGAGACCGCACGTGACGTTCCGCTCGCACCACCGTCTCGTGCTCATTGCACGTCATGGCTCGCTCCGCAATAGGTAACTGCCGGCCTCTACTGCTTCACGTTGTCGGCATCCGGTGATACAAGCTTGACCCAGCCGCCCCAGCACCGTCCGCTCCTCCGTCATGCATACTCGACCCATAGAGAGCCATCCCATCGTGGCCACCGCTCCTTCCCGACAGCGGGCAGGGAAGGGCCGGTTGCGTGCCGATGAGGGACGGGACCGATGCGACACCTGCGCGCCGGACAGCCTCCACCACTGCAATGGTAGCCGACGTCCTTGACCACGATGCCATAGGCCACGGCCCCCCTGGCCAGGAAGCGACGCCCGCCCCGCGGCGCCGCCGCGTCCGCGTATGGCTCTTCCTGCCGGTCTTCCTGATCGTCGCCGGCGTCGCCCTGGCCTACATCTGGAGCCGTCCGCCGGTCTACCAGGCAAGCGGACGCCTGCTGATCGACTGGGGAGGTGGTGCCGAGGCGCCGGATCCCACGGAACAGGGGCGTCAGTTCCTTACCCAGTGCGAGGTCCTCACCAGCCGGCCCCTGCTGGAAAAGGTGGTGCCGCGGCTCGGCTACCTGGGTGAGGCCGGTGGCGACCCGGTCACCGCGCTCCAGGCGATGCTTGTCGCCGAACCGGTGGAGGGAACCCGCGTCGTCATCCTGCGCGCCGAGGGATCGGAGCGCCTTCTCCTATCGAAGCTGGTCAACGCGGTGGTGGAAGAGTATCAGTCGGACCTCGCCGCCGAACGTGCTGCGACGGTCTCCACCGAAGGAGATGCCCTGCGCCGCCAGCTCGCGGGGCTGGAGGAGGAGATTGCCGCCAAGCGTGAGGCCGTAGCAGGGCTCGGCGAGCGTTACGACATCGTCTCCATACAGCGCGATGAGAACCTCGCCCTCGCCCGCCTCAAGGGTTTGCAGGAATCGCTCAACAAGCTGGCCGAGGCGGAGGTGAACGCCAAGGCCAACCTCAAGTCGGTGGAGGGGGCGATCGAGCGGGGTGAGCCGGTGGTGCGCACCCAGGACCAGCGGGCGATCGCCGACCTCAAACGCCGCGCCGCGGACCTGAGCGAGCAATGGACGGAGTTGGAGAACAAATATCCCCCCAAGCGCCTCGAGCTGGAGCCCTCCGCCGGCCTGTTGCGCCGGAAGCTCGAACGGGTGAAAGAGCAGCTGGCGCAGGAGACCGAGGCCAGTCAGGAGGCCGCCCGTGCGGAGGCCGTCCAGGCTCTGGACGGCGCCCGGGAGGCGCGGCGGCGCATCGAGCGCCAGGTCGCCGAACAGGACGCCAAGGTCAAGGAATTCTCACGGCGTTTCCAGGAGTACGAGGCGGCGTCCACCGACCTGGAGAACCTGGAGACCCTCTACCAGGAGCGCCGGCAGGGACTGGTGCGACTGGAGGTAGTCGGGCAGGTGGTCCACGCCACCGCCGAGGTGCTGGAGGAGGCGACGGTCCCGGAACGGCCGATCCGGCCGCACTACTGGGCCGAGTCCGCCGCAGCCGTTGGCAGCGCGACCCTCCTCGGCCTGCTCACCGTGTGGCTCGTCGAGTTCCTCGCCCGACCCCAGCCCGCGCCCGGTCCAAACGGCGGCGGCGGGCTGGTGCCGCTGCTCGAGATGCTGGTGCGCCGCCGGCCCGAGTCCCTGCCCCATCAGCCGGTCCCCCTCCTGGGCGGGGCCGGAGAGTTCCCGCGCGAGCTCACCGCCGCGGAGATCGCCACCTTGATCGCGGCCTCGAAGCCCCCGGTCGACGTGCTCATCGCCGGGCTGCTCAGCGGCCTGGGCGCCGAGGAGATGGCCGCCCTCACCTGGGGACAGGTCGACTTGCAGACCGGCCGCGTCACGGTCGACGGGCCGACCGCCCGCACTGTCCCGCTAGCCGGACCGGTGCGCCTGCTCTTCAAGCAGGCCCACGCCGCGTTCGGAGATGAGACCGACGGCCCACTGCGAAGCCACGACGGTGCATCCCCCCAGGTCGCGGACCTCGACGGCCTGCTCGCTTGTACCGCCCATGACGCGGGCCTGGTCCACGGGGAAGAGGTCACCAGCGACGCCCTGCGCCACACCTTCCTCGCCCACCTGGTCCGCCGCGGCGCGCGTCTCTCGGAGGTGCCGCGCCTCATCGGCCCCATCTCCCCTCCCCTCCTCGCTGCCTACGGACGCCTCGCCACATCCGGTCCCG
>JASFUG010000028.1:0-15513 GCA_050050395.1 Nitrospirota bacterium | reverse complement strand
CTTAATCGTTCGCGTCCGAATCGCTCCTTGACCGCGATGGCACCGGGATGTAGAGTCAATGTCGATACAAACCAAAGGAGCGCGTGATGCTTGCGAAAGTTCAGAAGTGGGGCAATAGCCTGAGTCTCCGTATCCCGAAGGCGTTCGCGGCGGAGGCGTCCGTGGGAGAAGGTTCTACTGTCGATATCTCACTTGGCGACGGAGAGATCATCGTGAGGCCCGTCCGTGCACGGACGTTCCAACTCGATGATCTGCTGTCGGAGGTCACCAAGGAGAACCTCCACGACGAGGTCGAGGTAGGCGCGCCACAGGGGCGGGAGATCTGGTAGTGCCTCGCCGTTATACGCCCAACCGGGGCGATGTTGTCTGGCTGCAATTCAACCCGAAGGCAGGACACGAACAGGCTGGCCATCGACCTGCCCTCGTCATATCCCCAAAAGCCTACAACGCCAAAGTGGGTCTCGCGTTGTTCTGCCCGATTACCTCCCACGTGAAGGGATATCCATTCGAGGTTCTGCTTCCTCAGGGGCTACGTGTCTCCGGCGCCGTCCTCGCGGATCAAGTCAAGAGCCTCGACTGGCGCGCCCGGCAAGCGAAACACATGGGCGGTGTCCCCGCAGAAGTTCTTGAGGAGGTGCTGGCCAAGATCCAGACGTTGGTCGGTGACCTCTGACCGCTGGCGTCAAACGCTAACGAGGCGCTCCAGACGACCCGGCAACCGGTGCGCTCCCTTGGCTTCGGGCTTCGTGTCTCGGCGCTCATGCTACAACGCGTCGGTCGCCGGGTCGCCTGAGCCTCGTCGCTAGGCCGGCCATGAGATTTCATGCTCATCCGATATCTACTCTTTTGGTTTCTGCTGGCCATCGTGGCCGTCGCGAACGGTGTGCTCCGTGAAGCCACGTACGGGAAACGCGTTTCGGAGTTATCGGCGCATCAAATTTCAACGGGCACCGGTATTCTGTTCACAGGGCTGCTTGTGTGGGGTCTCAGCAGATCCTGGCCGATCGAGTCGTCCGGCCAGGCTTGGGTGATAGGGGCTTGCTGGTTACTTGCCACGATCGCGTTTGAATTCGGGTTCGGTCATCTCGTGGCCGGGCATTCTTGGAGCAGACTCTTGGCGGACTACAATGTATTCAATGGTCGGGTCTGGTTGCTGTTTCTGGTCTGGATTACCGTGATGCCTTATGTATTCCACAAATATGGCTGAGCGGCCCAACGCTCACACGCTGGCCGACAACCCGCCGATTCGCGATCGATGTCCGAAAGCCTAGCCAAGCGCGCCAGACGACCCCGCCGATGCGCTCTGCTGTCTCTCGATACTGCCGCGCGACTCCCCGCGATCCACGTGCCGTCGTCGGCCTGGGCGTTTGAACCTGGTCGATGAAACGGGCGGGCGAGCGACTCAGCGGCGGACTCCATCGATGATCGGTGCGATTGCTGGCGACGTCATCGGGTCGGTGTACGAGGGTCGGCCGGCGCCACGCAGGGACTTTCCGCTCTTCGTTTCTGCGTCGACATTCACCGATGACACGGTGCTCACGGTGGCGGTCGCAAACGCCATCCGCGAAGGAACGGTCTTCGGAGAGGCCCTTCGGCGATGGGGCCGACGGTATCCCCATGCCGGCTACGGTGGCTGGTTCCGGGACTGGCTGTTCCGTGAGGGTGCCGGACCGTACAGCAGCTTCGGTAACGGCTCGGCGATGCGGGTCGCGGCCGTGGGGTGGGCGTTCGACGACCTCGATAGAGTGCTGCACGAGGCCGCCGAGAGCGCGGCGGTGACCCACAACCACCCCGAGGGGATCAAGGGTGCGCAGGCGGTCGCGGCGGCGATCCTGCTCGGGCGCACCGGCGAGCCCAAGGAAGCGATTGCCGCCCTGCTCTCGGATCGCTTCGGCTACGACTGCTGCACGCCGCTCGCCGTGTTACGGCGCCGCGGCGGCTTCGACGTGACGTGCCAGGGGACGGTGCCGGCGGCGGCCGCGGCGCTCCTGGAGTCGACCGACTACGAGGACAGCGTGCGCAACGCCGTGTCCCTCGGCGGGGATACGGACACCCTGGCGTGCATCGCCGGCGCGATGGCCGAGGCCTACTACGGCGGCGTTCCGGCCCAGATCCAGGCCGAAGCGCTACGCCGCCTCGATGAGCCGCTTCGCAGGGAGACCTTCGAATTCGCCCACGCGTACCGGGTCCCGCTTGCCGCGAATTCGGAGCGCGCGGGCCGGTGATCGGCGACCTGCTGCCACGTCCACGGCGGAGGTGCTGGTCGCATTTGAGCGCGTGATGGACGCCTTCGCCGGGAAATACCAGGCATTGGTGGCTGCGCTTCTCCCCCGGGTGGGACGGCTGATCGTGTGCACCATCTACGAGGTGCCGCTCTCCGACGCCCTCTCGGCGCGGCTGGTGAGGGTGGCCCTCGCGCCGTTCAATGACCGGATCATCCGTGCGGCGGGTCATTTTGCCGCCGATGTGATCGACCTCCGGAGCGTCTGCACCGGGCCGGCGGACTTCGTGCCCCAGATCGAGCCCTCGGAGACCGGGGCAAGAAAGATCGCCGAGGCCATCCATCGGGCCCTCGGGGGCGGTGACACGGGCGCGTCGGTGCGCCTGTTCACCTCGTGAAGCGGGCGCCGCTGCGCGAGTCGGGGGATCCCGCGGCCGTGCGCGGGTCACAAGGATCGCCGCTGGAGCCACGGCCGGCAGTGGCTGGTGCGCTGGGCAGGGGATCGTTACGGTCAGCCATGGGCCGTCCGGAAATCCACGTCGGGCTGATCGCCGATACCCACGGGCTCCTGCGGGCGGAGGCGGTGGAGGCGCTGCGGGGCAGCGACTACATCGCCCACGCCGGCGACATCGGTAGTCCGGGGATCCTGGAGGCCCTGGCGGAGATCGCGCCGGTGACCGCGGTGCGCGGAAACAACGACAGGGGAGCGTGGGCCGCGGCACTGCACACGACCGAGGTCCTCGAGATCGGTGAGGCCGTGATCTACATCGTCCACGACCTCGCCGATCTGGACGTGGATCCCGCGGTGGCCCGATTCCGGGCCGTGGTCTCGGGCCACTCCCACCGGCCGCGAACCGAGTCGCGCGGCGGGGTGCTGTTCGTCAATCCCGGCAGCGCGGGACCGCGCCGTTTTCACCTGCCGGTCTCCGTGGGACGGCTGGTGGTCTCGCCGGGCCGGGTAAAGGCGGACTTGGTGGAGCTGCCGGTGGATACCCGGACCACAGCTACCCCGCAGTTCTCACCACCGCGAGGTTGGCCGCTCGCCCTTCGCTGTACGCCCTTGCCGTAAGTGCGAATTCATTCGCACGACGCCGGCGGGACCGGAGACACGATGTCGGCCGGATGAATTCGGCCCTACGCGTCGGTAGCCGCCTCGCGCGTCGGTTCCGGTAAATGTGCAGCGACCATGGTGAGAAATGCGGTCTAATCGCCACCGGACGCGCGTCGCCTCGTGCGCGGTCCCGGGCTGACGGCCAGCCCCTCCCAGCTACGACGCGAACCCGGCGACGAACATCGAGCCGATACCGACCAGCAGGGCGACGAGGGCCTGGCCGCGGCCCTCGGTCTTGGTGTGGACGTGGGGCAGCATCTCGTCGGTGGCGATGTGCAGGAAGGTGCCGGCGGACAGGGCCACCATCGCGCCGACGCCGGTGGCGGAGACCCCCTTGGCGACGAACACCGCGAGGGCCGCTCCGACCGGGACGATGGCCGCAAAGCCGACGACCAGTCCCGCCACCTGCAGGCGGGAATAGCGGCCGTGGGTGAGCAGGGTCCCGAGGGAGAAGGAGGCCGGGGCCTTGTGGGCGAGGATGGCGATGAAGATCACCGGCATCAACGCCGGCACCTGGGCGCTGGACCCCAGGGCAAGCCCCTCGACCAGGCCGTGGAAGGAGAGCCCGAAGAACGACACCAGGCCGAGGCGGTGGTAGTCGCAGTCGCCATGCTCGCACCCGCCGCCGAGCAGGAAGTTCTCCGCGACATACAGGAGGAGGAAGCCGGCGAGGAGGTAGCCCCCCACCTGTGGCCCCACCAGCTCGGCCGACTCGGGGATCATGTGGAGGAAGGCCGCGCCGAAGAAGATGCCAGCGGCGAGGCTCACCACCAGGCGCAGCTTCTCGCCGTGCCAGTGGACCCAGAGCGGCGCCAGCCCCCCGACGAGAGCGACCAGGAAGATGAGCAGCGCGTGGAGCTGGAGGGCGGAAGACATGGGGGTCGCGACCCGCGGCGGCGGGCGCCGGAGGTGTGACCCGGCGCCGCACTATAGCCGCATCCGCCGCCGCGAATCTGCTACAACCGCGCAGCCTCTCGACTCCCGCGGGGCGGGTCCGCGAGCGGGGCCGGCGTCTGGCCGTCGGGCTCCGCACCGCCATCGGCGATCCCTGCTCGCCTGCCGCGCGCCTCGTCCGGCCGCCACGCCGACGCCCGGGGGGCTGCCCGCCCCGGTCGCCGTCGGAGGTGCAGGCCGCCGGGGATCCACAGGCACTTGCGAGATCTCGCGACGCCCCATATTGGAGGGGGCTGGCGTTCGTCCCTGCGAAGGCTCCGCTACCCCGGGTGCTGCCCAGTGGCGCCGTCGCTAGGTAGACTGGCCCATGGTTACCTTTCTCGCCGCCGTCATCACCCTCACGGTCCTGATCTTCGTCCACGAGCTGGGTCACTTCTCGGTGGCCAAGTGGGTGGGGGTACGGGTGGAGCGCTTCTCCATCGGCTTCGGCCCCGCCCTCGTCCAGCGACGCTGGGGCGACACCGAGTACCGCCTCGCCGCCATTCCCTTCGGGGGATACGTCAAGATGTTTGGCGAAACCCCTGATTCGAAAGTTCCCGAAGAGGATCAGGATCAGTCGTTCACCCACCAGCCGTTGTGGGCGCGCATGGCCGTGGTGTTTGCCGGCCCGGCGGTGAACATCGTCTTCCCGGTGGTCCTTTTCGCCGCCCTGTTCATGGCCGGCATGCCGGTGCTGCGGCCCCTGGTGGGCGAGGTCGAGCCGGACTCGGCGGCGGCACAGGCGGGAATCGAGGTCGGCGACGAGATCGTGGCCGTGGCCGGTGAGCCGGTCGCCGGGTGGGAGGACGTGGCATCGGCCCTCCTCGACACGCCTACCCCGGTGGTGCCGATGACCGTGCGCCGGGGGGACGGAGAGATCCTGGTCGAGGTGGGACGGGTGGTGGAGGAGGGCGAGGACGCCCTGGGCGATCCACAGCCCGTGGTGCACCTCGGGGCCCGTCCGGCCCTGCCGGCGGTGGTCGGCTCGGTCCAGGCGGAGATGCCCGCCGCCGCCGCCGGGCTCGCGACCGGGGATCGCATCGTGGCCATCGACGGCCGGCCGATCGAGAGCTGGCGGCAGATGGCGCTGATCATCCGCAGCCATCCGGGAGAGCAACTGGATCTCCAGGTCGCACGCGACGGCGCCGTGTTCGAGACCACCATCGTGCCGGCGACCGTGGACAACGAGCAGGCGGACCTGGAGGACGAGCCGGAGCAGATCGGTCGCATCGGCATCGGCTCCGGGGACTTCCCGCCCGAGTACTACGGGACGCGCCGCCTCGGACCGGTCGCCGCGGTCTCGTCCGCCGTGGACCGCACCGTGGACCTCACCTCCCTGGTCGTCCGGGGGATGGTGAAGCTCTTCCAGCGCGAGATCCCGGCGGAGACCATCGGCGGACCGATCATGATCGTCCAGGCGGCCGGCGAGCAGGCGAAACGCGGCGTGGCGGACCTGATCTTCTTCATGGCGGTGATCAGCATCAACCTGGGACTCCTGAACCTGCTGCCCATCCCGATCCTCGACGGCGGCCACCTGTTGATCTACGCCATCGAGGCGATCACCGGCCGGCGCTCCAATCAGCGCGTCCTGGAGATCGCCCAGCAGCTCGGCCTCGCGGCGCTCCTCAGCCTGATGGTGTTCGCCAGCTTCAACGACGTGATGCGCCTCCTCGGGGCGTATCCCAGCCCGTAGGGCGAAATCGCTGTCAGGCTTTCAGCTTATGATGGCTGGAAGATTGCGAGGGGTTGCATCCTCCCCTTCCCCGCTCAGCACGTTGCCGCCATGCTGATGCGACCTGCGGCAGCCTCGTTGCCCCTGATCGCTGAGTGCTGATGGCTGACCGCTCGCCATGAAGACCCGTCGCATCGCCAATCAGATCGCCGTCGGCCACGTGAAGGTGGGCGGCTTCGCGCCGGTGTCCGTGCAGTCGATGACCACCACGGACACCCGCGACGTACCGGGCACGGTGCAGCAGGTCCGGCGCCTGGAGGAGGCGGGGTGCGAGATCGTCCGGCTCGCGGTCCTCGACGAGGAGGCCGCGGCGGCGTTTCGCCAGATCAAGGCCCTGGTGGGCGCTCCCCTGGTGGCGGACATCCACTTCTCCCACAAGCTGGCCCTCGCCGCCCTGGAGGCGGGCGCGGACTGCATCCGCATCAACCCGGGCAACATCGGCGCGCGCTGGAAGGTGGAGGAGGTTACCCGTGCCTGCGCCGAGCGTGGTGTGCCGATCCGCATCGGGGTGAACGGCGGCTCCCTGGAGAAGGAGCTCCTGGAGAAGCACGGTGCGGCCACCGCCGAGGCGATGGTGGAGAGCGGCCTGCGCCACATACGCATCCTGGAGGATGTGGGCTTCGATCAGATCAAGATCTCGCTCAAGGCATCGGACGTGGAACGCACCGTCGCCGCCTACCGTTTGATCGCGGACCAGATCCCCTATCCCCTCCACCTCGGCGTCACCGAGGCCGGGCCGGTCTCCACCGGCGCCGTCAAGTCGGCGGTGGCCCTCGGCGCGCTGCTGCTGGACGGCATCGGCGACACCATCCGCATCTCGCTGGCCGCCGACCCCACCGAGGAGGTCAAGGTCGCCTACGAGATCCTGAAGGCGTGCGGCCTGCGCCAGAAGGGGGTCGACCTGATCGCCTGCCCCTCCTGCGGCCGCGCGGAGATCGACCTCATCGGCCTGACGCGCGACGTGGAGCAGCGCCTCACCGGCCTCAAGGCCAACGTCTCGGTGGCGGTGATGGGGTGCGTGGTAAACGGTCCGGGGGAGGCGACCGACGCCGACTACGGCGTGGCCGGGGGTCGCGGCTTCGGCCTGATCTTCAAGAACGGCGAGGTGGTGCAACGGGTCACGGAGGACGGCCTGGTGGACGCCCTGCTGGAGGTCATCCGGGCCGACCACCCCGAGTGACACTACGACGCGGCTGAGATTTTTTCTTAACGCGAAGACGCCAAGGCGCAAAGACGCAAAGAGAAGCGGTGGCCGGCTCCGCCGGCCGAAGAACTAGAGGGTTTGAAGCGGTCGCATCCGCTCCTCTACCGGTTCAAACCCTCTAGATATCGCGCGAAGCGCACCTTATCCCCTTGCGTCTTTGCGCTCTCGCGCCTTTGCGTTACGCGGTGGACCCCGGCGCGTCTTTGCGTTGGGCCGTACCACGGCCCGGCGGCTAGCGCTTGTGGATGGTGCCGACCAGGTCGCCCTGGCAGAGGAGAGGCTGGCGGCGCAGGCCCGTGAGGAGGCCGGCGACCGGCGTGCGGATCTCGCCGTGGATGTGGCCGTCGAAGCCGTGATAGACGTAGCCGATGACGTCGCCGGCCTGGACCCAGCGCCCGGGATCCAGGTTGGAGACGAAGACCCCGGCGTAGTCGGAGATGAGCCGCACCGACTGCTCCTGACCGAAGTAGTAGGTATCCTCGTCCTCGTCCGACAGCTCCACCCCTTCCAGGCACCCGGTGCGACGCAGGAAGGCGACCAGGGAGCGGAACAGACGCTCGCAGTACGGTAGCTGGAGGGTGCCGGCGCGGCCCACCTGGATGACGAAGTTCTCGCCGCCCAGTCTTTGCCACGCGTGGCCGATGGTGGCCGTGAACAGGGAGGTCGATGGCCGCTCCACCACCGCCGGGAGGCCGAACAGGAAGGCCGTCGAACGCTCGCGGGCACTGGGATCGTAGAGACGGACCTGCGGGCACTCCTCGAAGTCCCGGTTGGAGCTGTGGAGGTCGATGCGATACTCGGCGTCGCGGGTGACTTGCAGGACCGCGTGGGCGATGCGCTGGCTGGTCTCACCGGCGTCGTATCCGGGAAACATGCGGTTGATGTCGGTGTTATCGAACGGCCAGGTACGGCTGCGGGTGTTGAGGCCCAGGACGTTGACCGCCGGGATGATCACGATCCGGCCGAGGAGCTTCTGGGCCGGACGCTCGCCCAGGTCGACGCCGCCCAGGAAGTTGGCGAGGCGGGAGAGGACGAAGACCCCGTTGATCTCGTCGCCGTGCAGGCCCCCGACCAGCGCGACCCGGGGCGGCTGATCTGGGTCGCCGAGGTCGTGGTACGGGATCTCGAAGTCGCGGCGCATCGGCGCCGTCATGCGGAGGAGAGCGGAGGTAGGCATCATGCAGTCCCTTGGGGCACCCGGTCGGTGGCGACGATCCTCGCCATCAGCGAGCCCTCGTAGACCAGGGGATACTCGCGCAGGGTGAAGAGCACACCATCCACCGGGGAGCGGATCTGGGACAGGGTCTCGCCGTCGTGGGCCGACACGATGCTGCCCAGGACCTGACCCTCGTAGACCGCGCGCCAGTGCTCGACCGCCGGCACGAAGAGGCCGGAGGTCTCGGCGTTGAGGTAATGGACGTTGGTGTCGTCCGCCAGCAGCGGGAGGTGGTCCGGCCGCGGGATAAACACCGAGCGGTCGAGCACGCCGAGCTCCTGCCAGAGGCCGAGGATCCCGATGATGAGCTGCTCCGTGAAGCTCGGGGTGAGGCGCATGCCCACGCCCATCTCCACCACCAGACACGGGACGCCACGGGCATTCAGGCTGTGGGCGAGGGTGGTCTCCAGCACCGTCACCGCCCCGTGGACCCAGATCACGTCGAGGTTCATGTGGCGCGCCAGGGGCACCAGACGTTCCGCGAAGTCCTGGTTGATCCGTACCTGGGGGATCTCGCGCAGGTAGATGTTGCTGGCGTGGATGTCGATGACCATGGCCGCCCCGTCGAGGTGGGCCATGGCGGCGGCGGCGATCCGTTGCGGGAGCACCCCGGCATCGTCGCCCGGAAAGGTGCGATTGAGATCGACGTCGAAGATCGGCACCGTGCGCTGCAGGGTATCGAGGCCGAGGGGATTGAGGCCGGGGTAGAGCTCCACAGTGCCGTGCAGCGCCTCCGGTCGATTCCGACATAGCTCGGTGAGCCAGCGCGCCAGGCGGTGACAGGCGTAGAGCCCCTCCACCTCGTCGCCGTGTATACCGGAGACGATGGCGACGCGCGGGCCGCCGCTGCCGAAGGTGGTACGCCCCACGGCGAGCTGCTCGCAATAGGGCAGTTCGAGGGTGAGGATCTCCTCCCGGCGTGCGATCGGTGTGGATTCGGTCGTGGGTGACATGGGTTTGTTCAGGGGCCAGGGGCCAGGGGCTAGGGATTCGGGGCTGGGGATGGTCCGGCCCTGCGGGCCGGAATGATTGTTCGGATGCCGAAAATCACGAGTTTGTTGTCGGCCGTCATCGACGGCCATCCTTCCCTAACCCCTCGCCCCTAATCCCTGGCCCCTGGCTCAGTGCTGGGGCACGACGCTGAGGTGGACCTCGGGGTGCTCTCCGCCGTGGTCACCCTTGAAGCTGCCGCGTACGGGGGCGGCGTCCTGCGAGTCACGGCCCACCGCCACAACCACGAAGGCGTCGTTCGCGAGTACCCCGTGGGTCGGATCGAAGCCGCGCCAGCCGGCGCCGGGGAGCAAGACCTCCGTCCACGCGTGGGTCGCGAGCGGCATGCCCCCCTCGAAGAAACCCGGATCCACGTAGCCCATGGCGTATCTTGCCGGGAATCCCCACGATCGCACCACCGTGATCATCAGGTGCGCGAAGTCCTGGCACACCCCTGCCTGTTGACCGAGGACGTCGTCGAGGGACGCGTGGACGTGGGTCACGTCGGGGTCGTACTCGAACCGGGTTCCGATCCACTCCATCACCTCGATCAACGAGTCCTGTAACGGGGCATCGGCGTGGTACTCGGGGAGATCGAGACCGGCGGCCATCTCGGCAAGCTGGGCCCGTCTCGGTGTGGTCGGAGCGCGGTGCAGGACATACGCCCAGAGCCGCGGCTGGGCGCGCAATGCGTCGGCGATCCACTGGCGCTCTCGCCCGGGAGGAAGCAGCCCGAAATCGAAAGGATTGGACAACAGCGTCTCCACCTCGGCTCGCACATGGACCGTGAGATGATCGTGTGGACGCAGCAGGCTAAAAAAACGGACATCGTTGCCGAAGGCGTCGACGTAGCGGTGCAGGTCGGCCTCGGGGTCCACCGTGATCTCCAGCGAATGGACCCGCTGCGCGCTGTTTTCCGGGGGAGCGAGGCGCAGCTCGCACTGGTGCGCCCAGGCCGACGCCGGAAAGGTGACCGCGGTCGAGTGCTCGATCAGGTATCGCAAATCTCCACCCCCAGGAACGCCTCGAAATAGTCGTGGGCGATGGCGTCGTGCAAGGCCGCGATCCGCTCAAGATACTGCTCGAGGAACTCGTGCAGCCCGACCTTCAACACCACCTCGTGCGCGGAGAAGCCGAGCAACATCTCCTGTACCGCCATGATCGCGTCGCGCACCTGGCAGTCGCCCGGCCGGCAACCGATGGTCTGCAACGCGTCACACATGCGGTCCGATGCGAATCGCAGGGAGCGGGGGAAGGTCTCCTCGCCGATCACGAACTCGGCGATATCGATGGGCTGTAGTCCGCTGTGATAGAGACGGCGGTACGCCTCGAGGGCGGACAGGGTCTCCAGCAGCACCTTCCACTGGTAGTAATCCAGGGGCGTACCGACCATCGACAGGTCCGGTAACAGGGTGTGGTACTTCACGTCGAGGATCCGCGCCGTCATGTCGGAGCGTTCCAGGAGGGTCCCCAGGAGATAGAAGGAGAACGGCTCGCCACGCATCATCGTCCCGGCGGCGACCCCATGGAATCGGGCCACCTCGTGGCCGACGAACACGAAGAGGTCGAGCGCCTTGTTGATCGCCAGTGGGCGGTCGAGATAGTTGTCGATGCGTAGCCAGAAGTCATTGATGGTCTCCCACATCTCCCGCGAGATGCGGTCGCGCACCACCCGGGCATTCTCCCGCGCGAGGCGCAGGCTGGAGCGGATGGCGCTGGGATTGGAGCGGCCCTGACTCATGAACCGGATCGCGCTCTCGGCGGTCACGGCGCGCTTTTCATCCTCCGCGTGGAAGAGCTCGTCCGCGCCGGTGATGGCCAGGAGCGGATGCCACCGGACCGCGGCGCCGTGGGTCTCCTCGTCCTCCAGCATGTTGAGGAGGTTGATGTTCAATAGACGCGCCGTGTTGCCCACCCGCTCCATGTAGCGGGACATCCAGTAGAGGGAATTGGCGAGTCGGCTCAGCACGGGTTGCCTGCGACGTGGCGCTCATGAGCGATGGTTTTCACCACAGAGACGCGGAGAAGACCGTAGAGACATGAGCGCAAGGTCGCCTCTCTCGCGTGTCTGTTCCGCCAAGTGGTCGGCAACCCCGTACTCGGGCGGGGATAAACCCCGCCCCTACGGCCATGCGGCGAACGAGTGATTCTCTGTGATCTTCTGTCTCTCTGTGGTGAAGAACTCGTTGGGGTGAGGCTGCCGGGGATCACTGGTGGAGCACCCAGGTGTCCTTGCTGCCGCCGCCCTGGGAGGAGTTGACCACGAGCGATCCCTTGGTCAGCGCCACCCGCGTCAGCCCGCCGGGGATCACGTGGATGTCCTCGCCGTAGATGATGAATGGCCGCAGGTCGATGTGGCGCGCTTCGAGCTCCCCGTCCAGGTAACAGAGGTGGCGCGAGAGCTGGACCACGGGCTGGGCGATGTAGTTGCGCGGGTCCTTGAACACCGCGTCGATGATCGCCAGCCGCTCCTTGCGAGTGGAGGACGGGCCCATGAAGAGTCCGTAGCCGCCGGATTCGCTCACGGGCTTGATCACCATCTCCGGGAGGTGCTCCACCACGTAGTTGCGGTCCTCGGGATCGGTCAGGTGGTACGTGGGTACGTTGCCCAGGATCGGCTCCTCGCCGAGGTAGTAGCGGATGAACTCCGGGACGTAGGGGTAGACCGCCTTGTCGTCGGCGATCCCCGTGCCCGGGGCGTTGACGATCGCCACGTTGCCGGCGCGCCACGCGTTGATGATCCCGGCCACACCCAGGGCCGAGTCGGCGCGGCCGTACAGGGGGTCGAGGAAGTCGTCGTCGATGCGGCGGTAGACCACGTCCACCCGGCGCAGCCCACGGGTCGTCTTCAAGTAGACCACGTCGTCCTTGACCACCAGGTCGCGCCCCTCGGCCAGCTCCACCCCCATCTCCCGTGCCAGGAAGGTGTGCTCGAAGTAGGCCGAGTTGTAGATGCCGGGGGTCAACACCACGACCACCGCCTGGTCCTTGCCCCGCGGCGACATGTAGCGCAGGGCATCGCTGAGGAGGGCCGGGTAGTGCTCGACGCGACGCACCCGGTACTTGTTGAAGAACTCCGGCAGGATGCGGCGTTCGATGATGCGGTTCTCGATGAGGTACGAGACCCCCGACGGGGTGCGCAGATTGTCTTCCAGGATCAGGTACTCACCGCGGGCGTCGCGCACGATGTCGATCCCGGCGATGTGGGTGTAGACGTCGTGGGGCGGCTCGATGTCCATCAGCTTGGGACGGAAGTCCTTCCCCTGATAGATCAGCTCGACCGGGACGACACCGTCCTTGAGGGCCCGCTGGCCGTTGTAGATGTCCTTCAGGAACAGGTTGAGCGCCCGGACCCGCTGCTTCAGCCCGGACTCGATGATGGCCCACTCCGCCGCCGGGATGATGCGCGGCAACAGGTCGAACGGCCACACGCGCTCGATCCCTTCGTCGCTGTCGCGGTAGACCGTGAAGGTCACCCCTTCGGTCTGCAGGGCGAGATGCGCGTCGTGGACCTTTTCCTCTAGGCTCACCTGCCCGGTGCTCCGGATGTGCTCCCAGAGGAGCACGTAATGGTCCCGCGGGGCGAAGTCGTCCCGATAGAACTCATGGAAGCCGACGGCGTGTGCGGCCGCGGCGCTGGACTGTATCGAGAACATCGGCGACACCTTTCTATCACGACTTCCCCGCAACCCATGTGCCATCTGCATGACGGTGGAAGTGCCTGCAACAACAAGGCTTGCCGATGCCCCGATCGGCACGGTGCACATCGACCAGGCAGACCTGCTCGCGGTGCAGGCAGGCGCTGCCGGAAGGACGGAGCGCACCGAAGCACCTCGGCGCGGCCGCCCGCGCGGCAGGCGGAGGTGCCCAGAGGAGCGGGATGCGTTATCGGTGTAGCGACGCGGTCGTGAGGCATCATGGCCGCCCTGCTCTCCGCCCGGCGGTGGAGTGAAACGAGCAATGACTACCATGGCAATCGCATCGACTATCCCGGCGTCCAGGCGTCGACTTGCGGCATGGCTCGCGGTCGTCGCGCTCCTCTGCTCGGGCTGTAACAACTCGCCAACCACGTCGGCCAACGCCGCAGGAGGGGACAACGTGAAACAAGAGCTCGCCACCTTCGCTGGGGGCTGTTTCTGGTGCATGGAGGCGCCGTTCGAGCAGCTCAACGGCGTCACCTCCGTCGTGGCCGGCTACACCGGCGGCCACACGACGGATCCGACCTACGAAGAGGTGTGCAGCGGCACGACAGGTCACCTGGAGGCGGTGCAGGTCACCTTCGACCCGCAGAAGGTCTCGTATGGCAAGCTCGTCGACCTCTACTGGCACCTGGTCGATCCCACGGACACCGGGGGCCAGTTCGCCGATCGCGGCACGCAGTACCAGACCGCGATCTTCGTCCACGACGACGCCCAGCGAGCCGCGGCGGAAAAGTCCAAGGCCGAGCTACAGGCGTCCGGTCGGTTCGACAAGCCGGTCGCGACGGCGATCCTTCCGGCCCAGGTCTTCTATCCCGCCGAGGATTACCACCAGAACTACTACAAGAAGAATCCCACGCGCTATAAGACCTACCATCGCTACTCCGGGCGGGAGGCGTTCCTGGAGAAGGCGTGGGCGGACGCACCGGCCGGTGCCACGGACACCGCGACGTCGAGCAAGGAGTTCGTGAAGCCCTCCGATGCGGAGCTGCGCAAACGGCTCACGCCGGAGCAGTACCACGTCACCCAGGAGGAGGGCACGGAGCGGCCGTTCGCCAACGAGTACTGGGACAACCACCGCGCCGGGATCTACGTCGACGTGGTCTCCGGTGAGCCCCTGTTCAGCTCCACGGACAAGTTCGAGTCGGGCACGGGATGGCCCAGCTTCGTCCGCCCGCTGGACTCGGACAACGTCGTCGAGCATGAGGACCGCAAGCTTTTCATGACCCGTACCGAGGTGCGTAGCAAGGACGGCGATTCCCACCTCGGCCACGTCTTTCCGGACGGACCGGAGCCCACCGGAATGCGTTACTGCATCAACTCCGCCGCCCTGCGTTTCATCCCCAAGGAGGACCTGGAGAAGGAGGGCTACGGCGAGTACCTGAAGCTCTTCGAATAGCACCCGCCACGGCGGCCGGGAGTCCCACCCACGGGCCGGCACGCGATCTTCCGACCGAGGACTCACCATGGGCCTCTACGCGACCCTGTACACGACGCCCACCTGCGGCTTTTGCACGCAGGCCGAGAACTACCTGAAGAAGCTGGACATTCCGGTGAAAAAGAAGGACATCACCCGGGATCCTCGCGCCCTGGAGGAGTGCCAGCGCAAGTCCGGTGGGACGGCCGTGCCGGTGATCATCCTCAAGGGAAAGACCATCAAGGGGTTCGACAGGGCAAAGATCGATCGGGTGCTGGGGATCGAATAGCGCTCGCCCGCCTTGCGCATCGGCCGGCGGCCAATGGCGCGGTCGCCCTGCCGTGCGCGGTCAGCACTAGCGCGGCAGCTGCGGTATCCTTTGGGGTGGAAGGAGATCATGCCATGCTGATGCCACGGGACTGGATGGATCGAGTCTTCGACGCTTACGGCGACAGTGTGGAGCTGTTGGGGCACTTCACCGACCGGCTCCAACGCCTCGGCCACAACGTGACGGAGAAGCAGCGGCCGCGCCTCGAGAGGCTGCGGGAGGAAGCCAGGCAGCTTCTCGCCCCCCATCAGTGGGACAAAGAGGAGCACGCGCGCCCGGCGTTGCGTGCTCTGCACCACGAGATCGCCTTGCTTGAGGCGGGGGTGACGGCGCGGCGATTCCGTCATCTGGCGGATGGTCGATCGTTCGAGGCCGCGGCGGAGTGCCTCCTGGAAACCGAGCAAATCGTGCAGGCAGCGGAGAAGGTACTCGGCGGTGATCATCCCGAAGTACAGCACGCACGCGCCGAGTTCCGCCGGATCCTCGACGAGACGTTTCACGAGGTGCGTGCCCTTCGCGATGGTGCCACGTGGTTGATGGAGTGCATCGAGCGCTACCGGGAAGAGGGGGTGACCGGCGAGTGGCCACCCTACCCGGGCCGAGAAGAGGAGCTAGTCACGATGGAGGACGTCGACGGAATGTGACAGGGGTCGGCGCGCGGCA
>JASFUG010000027.1:0-16126 GCA_050050395.1 Nitrospirota bacterium | reverse complement strand
CCGCACCTTCGCCCGCCGTGGGGCCGAGTGGCTGGTGGGGATCACCAACGACGCCTGGTTCGGCACCTCGATCGCCCCGCGCCAGCACCTGTACATCGCCGCCACCCGCTGTGCGGAGCACCACCTCCCCATGGCGCGCTGCGCGAACAACGGGATCACCGCCCTGATCGGCCCCGACGGCGCCATCACCCAGGAGATCCCCCAGTTCCAGCGAGCCGATCTGGTGGGCACGGTGCCGATCCGGGATCTCGGCCCCACGGTCTACAGCCGCATCGGCGAGAGCTGGCTGGCGGTGCTCCTCGTCGCGTGGGTGGCGCTGGAGCTGCGTTCGCGGATCGGGAGTCGAACGACAGGGTAGGGCGCCTAGTCGATCACCCGCTCCAGGGTGCCGCCGCCCAGCAGCCAGTCGCCGGAGAACAGGGCCACGGTCTGGCCAGGCGAGGGGGCGCGCACCGGCTCGTCGAAGCACACGTGCAGGTCGCCGCCGGCGGTCGACGTGAGGGTGGCCGGCGCGGCGCGGTGGGTGGAACGGATCTGGGCGTTCACGCGTCCATCGCGTGGTCGGTCCGCGAGCCAGTTGAGGTCGGCGACTGCCACCTCCCGGTGGTAGAGGTCTCTCTCGTCGCCCACCACCACCTCGTTGCGGGGGCCGTCCAGCTCGACCACGTAACGCGGCTGGCCTGTGGCAATTCCGAGGCCGCGGCGCTGGCCGATGGTGTAGTTACGGATGCCCGCATGGCTCCCGAGGGGGCGGCCGTCCAGGCCGACCACGGCGCCGGGATCGCCTCCACCCGCGCCGCTACGGGCGAGGAAGGCGCGGTAGTCGTCATCCACGAAGCAGATCTCGCGGCTCTCCGCCTTGGCGGCGACCGGCAGGCCGAAGGCCGCGGCGAGGGTGCGGGTATCGCTCTTCCAGAGGCCGCCGAGGGGAAAGATGCTGCGCCGTAACGCCGCGTGGGGGACCGTCGCGAGGAAGTAGGCTTGGTCACGGTGGGCATCGACTCCTCGCAGCAGGGCCGCCACACCGGCGACGTCGGTTCGCCGCGCGTAGTGGCCGGTGGCGATGTAATCGCAGCCGAGGCGGTCGGCCTCTGCCAGGAGGTGACCGAACTTGAGGACGCCGTTGCACGGCACGCACGGGCTCGGCGTCCGCCCGGCGGCGTAGTCACGTACAAAACGGTCGATTACCGCGGTGCGGAATTCCTCCTGGAAGTCGTACAGGTGGTACGGGATGCCGAGGTGCTCGGCGATGCGCAGGCAGTCGTCCGCCGCGGCCATGGAGCAGCAGCCGCGCTCGGCGCGGCGCGGGTCGATCTCGCCTCGGTCGCGGTACTCGTCCCAGGTCTTCATGGTCGCGGCGACCACCCGGTAGCCGCCCTCCTGCAGGAGGGCGGCGGTGACCGCGGAGTCGACACCCCCGGACAGGGCGACGAGCACAGTGGCGCCGGCGGGTGGTAGCCAACCGCAGCGCTCCCGCCAGGAGGAGAGGGTGTTCGGCATGAGATCAGGATCGCGAGGAGGGGGAAATACTACCTTACGGCGCTTCGGGCCAGCGGCCTACTATTGCGCGGCCTGGTAGTCACTGGTTGATGCGGGTTGCTGCCGGTAAACGTGCGATGCCGAAGATCCTCGATCGTTACATCATCTCGGAGATGGCCGGGCCGTTTCTGCTCGGGATGGGGATTTTCACCTTCATCTTCCTGATGAATCAGCTGGTGCAGCTCGCCGACCTCATTCTTGTACAGGGGGTGGGGGCATGGCAGATCTTCAAGGTGCTGGTCTACACCTTGCCATCCCTGGCGGTTTTCACCATCCCCATGGCGGTACTCCTGGCGACCCTGGTGACGTTCGGCAAGATGTCGTCCGACTCGGAGATCACCGCCCTCCGGGCCGCCGGGGTGAGCCTCTATCGGATGCTCGTCCCGGTGAACATGTTCGCTGCGGTGACGTTCATGGCCACGGCCTACACCACCGCCTATCTGGTGCCCCAGGGAAACCAGGCGTTGCGCCGACTCCTGTACGACATCGTCCGTGAAGGGATCGGCGGCGGCATCAAGGAGCAAGTCTTCAACAACGACTTCGAGGGACTGACCATCTTCATCCACAACACCGATGTGACGGGCAACTATTTGGAGGGCATCGTCATTCATGACGAGCGCACCAAGGAGCGGCTGCAGACCATCACCGCCAGCCGCGGCACCATCCGGCAGGATCCCGGGACGTTTCGCCTATTGCTTCATCTCGAAGACGGAACCATCCAGCAGCTAGCGGAAGGCGAGGAGCGGTTTCGCCTCCTCCAGTTCAAAGATTATGACCTGCAGCTGGACCTTCCGGTCGTGGACCCCAATTCGAAACGGTTTCGCAAGCGGGTGCGCGACATGTCGATGCGCGAGCTCGGCCAGGCGGCAAAGAAGGCCCATGATCAGGAGACCGCTCTGCCGATCGCCGTCGAGGTTCAGCGGCGCTACGCGCTGCCAGTGACCTGCTTCCTGTTCGCCACCATCGGCGTGCCGTTCGGGGTCCGGTCGCGGCGCAGCGGCAAGTCCGCGGGCTTCGCCACGGCGATCGGCGTGATCCTGGTCTACTACATGTTAATGGCGGGTGGGGAGAACCTCGCCCTCTCCTCGGCCCTGCCTCCCTTTCTTGCGGTGTGGATGCCGAACGTGCTGTTCATGATCGGTGCCGGCTTCCTGCTGGTGCGCACTACCTACGAAACGCCGGCTCGGGTCGGGTGGGGGTTCGAAAAAGTGTTGCGCCTCGCGCAGCGCTTGACTCGCCTGCCCGGACGCGGGACCGCCGCCGTCTGATCCGACGTGCGCATACTCGATCGCTACGTCCTGCGCGCGTACTGGCGTTTCTTCCGTCTCACCGCGGGGGCGATGCTGGCGATTATCTTCATCGTCGATCTCTTCGAGCAGATCGACGACATCATCGAGAACGACGTCGGAATATTCTCCGCGGCCGCCTACTTCGCAACCAATCTGCCGGTGGTGGGCTTCCGCCTCCTACCGATGATCTCCCTGGTCGCGGCAGTCCTCGGTCTGGGGGCATTGGCGCGTGACTCGGAGGTCATCGCGATGCGGGCCGGAGGGGTGAGCCTGTACCGCACGGTCCTCCCGCTACTGCAGATGGGGATCGTGTTGACCGTGCTGACGTTCCTGTTCGGCGAGATGGTGTTTCCGCAGCTGCACGCCAAGGCCGACCAGATCAAGGCGACGAACATCAAGAAGGATACGCCGTCGGAAGACCTGCAGCGCACCAACATCTGGCTTCGTGGCAAGGATCGGCGCATGTACTACGCGCGCGAATTCGAGCCGGCACAACGGGCGTTGCTGGATGTCAGCATCTTCGAGTTCGACCCGGCTTATCGCCTCATCAGGCGCACCGATGTCGGGCGCATGGAGCGGCTCGGGGACGGCTGGGTCCTGACCGACGTCGTGGAGTATCGTATTGCCGAGGGGGGAGAGGTCGAGGTGTCTCGGGCGGCCACGGAGCGCGTTCAGCTCCCCGAGACACTCGAGGCATTTCGTCGTGTGAAGAAGCGACCGGCGGACATGAATGCCGTGGAGCTGCGGCGGTACATCCGCCGTATGGAGGCGGAGGGTGGGGAGGTCTCTGCCTTGCGCTCCGATCTACAGGCGAAGTTCGCGATGCCGTTCTCGGTGGTGGTCCTTATCCTTCTCGCCATCCCCTACGGCGTACACAACCCGCGTACCGGTGGTATCGGACGGTCGCTGGCGATCGGCCTCGGCCTTGCGATCGCGTACTGGTTCGTGATGCAGATCGGCCTGTCGCTCGGCCACGCCGGCAAGCTGCCGCCAATCTTCGCCGCGTGGCTAGGCAACCTGTTCTTCGCGACCCTCGGCCTCTATCTGATGATCCACGTGCGCCAGTAGCTTCGGGCGCCACGCGGTAGCGACCGTCGGGTCAGTAGTCGAAGCCCGAGCGGCGCAGGTGCACCATCGGCTCATCCCCGGCCAAGACGTCGCCCGCTACCACCTCGCCGATACACAGGATGTGATCTCCGAGCTCGGTGCGTGTATGGAGACGACAGTCCATATAGGCGGCGGCCTCCGTGAGGATCGCTGCACCGGTGGTCGCCCGTTCGATCGCCTCGCCCGCGAATGGCTCGGCGCCCGGCGCGATGCCCTTGGCATAGCGGCCGATCAGCCCTTTGTTGTCCTGGCCGACGACGTTGACGACGAAGCTCCCCCCCTTGCCCAGGAGCTCCTCGGCAGGCCGCCCTTTCTTGATCGCCACCGACACCAGTGGCGGTTCGAACGCGACCTGCTGCACCCATGAAGCGAGGAACGCCGTCTCCTCACCCTCGGGGTTGCGCACGGTGACGATGAACAGGCCGCTGGGGATGCGTCCGATGGCCTTGCCGATGGATTCGTTGTCATGAGTCATGGGTCATGTACCTCGATTGTGGTTGCAGTGGGTGATGGTGCGGTGGTCCGAGCTGGGGCTATGCCGGGGAGAAAGTTCCCCTGCACGCGGCACTATGCATCCCCATTCTTGTGGCGCGTCGATCCCCATGGCGCATGTGGCATCACAGCGTGGTCCACATGGCGATCTCGTCGCACGCATCGCGTTTGTAGCAGATCAGGCAGTCGCTCCAGATTTTCACGGGGAGTGCTTCCCTGCCTATCGTCACGAAGCCGAGGCGCTCGAAGAAATCGGTGCGCGCCGTGAGGACGAAGACGTGGCGCAGAGTGGTAGCCCGCGCTCGTTGGAGTAGGGCGCGAACGATGCCGCGTCCCAGCTCCTGATTGCGGTGGTCCGAGGCGACCTTGAGGGTCCGCACCTCGGCCAGGGAGTCGGTGAACCGCTTCAGGCGCCCTACGCCGACGATCCGATCCCCGTCCGTCGCGACCAGGAAGTCGTCGATGGATCGCGCGAGCTCATCGGCCGGCAGCGGTAGGAGAAAGCCCTCCCGATCCTCCTCAGCGAGGAGGGCGAGGATCGCCTCAATATCGCAAGTCTCGGCGACGCGCATATGGATGGAGTCCATGGGTGTGGCCTGGCGGCGTGAACGCCGGAGGGTGACACCAAATGACCGAAAAAAAACATCCCGGACCAACTGCCGTCGGTCCGGGACTGTCTCCCTTCCCTGCTGGGAGGAGGAGAGGAGCAAGTGGAAGGGAGACAATGCTAAGTTAACAAATCCGGTACCACTATGCCGGCGGCCTCGGCCGGCAGTGCGGGTGTTTCGGCGTCGGCTGTTCCGAGGTCCGAACCCGATGGAAGCAGCACGAGCTGGTATAGCGACACGGCATGCGACAGCGGTCGGGTCTCATGCCATCGCTGGCGCCGGTGCCGAAGCTGCTTGCCGGCTGGCTGCCGTACTGCACAGGCGAGTTGGCGCTATGGCCGAGGCCCTGGCCGCCGCGACAGTCCGCGCCACACATGGGCCCGTGGGCCGAGTTCCGGCTGTGATCGGAGCCGTCGGCCGCGCCCAGCGGGGCGCCGAGTAGGAGCAGGAGGATTGCCAGGATGAGACGCTTCATGGCGCATGACGGATGGTCTCCTGGATGATTAGCAACTGCCGTGCCGTCAACAACTAATCAATGATTAGTTAACAAAATACTTTAAATTCGATGGCTTCCGTGCCGCGAGTCCCTGCGGCGTTCGGGTCAGGGGGGCGCTTGTCTCATCTTGAGACGGGTCGCCGCCACACTGCCGGGGGGGCGTGGCGCCGAGAACCGAGTGACGCGCTACATTGGGACCGTGGATTCCCCACCACTCACCAGCCGCGCGGAGGTGCTAACGGCGGAGCTGGCCGAGGCGTTACGGCGACATCGCCCCGCGTTTCTTGATCCGGCGCGGCGGGTCGGCTCCGTGATGGACTGGGCTCTCCGGGACGTCGGGTTCCGTACGGCCCTGTTTCGCTTCATCGACTGTCTACCGAACCTCGACGGGGGGACCGAGGTGGTGGACCACCTGGAGGCGTACTTCGCGGCCAGCACCTCCGACTTGCCGGCACCCCTTCGTACCGCGCTGCACCTCGGTACCGGGCGGTGGACGGCGCCAGTCGCGGGCGCCGCCTTGCGCTACAACGTCCGGACCCTGGCGCGACAATTCATCGCCGCGGAGGATGTGGAGCACCTCCCGCGGGTCCTGGAACGGATCTACCGGAGCGGTGCCCTCGCTACGGTCGATCTCCTGGGTGAGCGCACCGTCTCCGAGGCGGAGGCGAAGGTGCACCTCACCGATTATCACGCGGTGCTAGAGCATGTGGCGACGGTCCCGAACGGCGCCCCCAGCGTGTCGGTGAAGATCAGCGCCCTCGACTCACAGCTGGATCCCAGCGACGCCGACCGGTGTGTGGCACGCCTGGCGGACCGGCTGCGTCCATTGTTGGCAAAGGCGGCCGCAGGGCATGTCGTGGTGTATCTGGACATGGAGGATCATCAGCTCAAGGACCTCACCCTCGACCTATTCCAGGCGCTGGTCGAGGAGAGCGGGGGACCACAACTCGGTTGCGTCCTGCAGGCATACTTGCGCACCACACAGGCCGATCTTCAGCGGGTGATCTCCCTGGCGCAGCGGTATCCGCGACGGATCGCCGTACGGCTGGTAAAAGGGGCGTACTGGGACACCGAGGTCGCCGTCGCACGCCAGCGCGGCTGGCCGGTGCCGGTGTTCGAGGAGAAGGGGGAGACGGATGCGGCGTTCGCCGAGCTGGCGGAACGGCTTCTCGGTGCCGCCGATGTGCTCACCCCGGCGATCGCGAGCCACAACGCCCGCTCCGTAGGCCACGCCCTGGCGGTTGCGGAGGATCTCGGCCTGGACGCCGATCGCTTCGAGTTCCAGGTGCTCTACGGCATGGGCGAGGGATTGCAGCGAGCGCTGGTGGCGCGCGGTCACCGCGTACGGGTCTACGTGCCGATCGGAAACCTGTTGCAGGGGATGGCGTATCTCGTGCGGCGTCTCCTGGAGAACACGGCAAACACTTCATTCCTGCGCCGGACTTTCGTGCCCGACGTCGATGAGCCGCCGTCCCGGCCCTCCCCGGACCCGGCGGTGGAGACCGCCGTGCCGGAACCGGGCTTCCACAACGAGCCACCCCTGGACTTCAGTCATGCCAGCGTGCGTGCGGACTTCCGGCGTGCGATCGACGCCGTGCATCAGGCGTTGGGGGATGCGGTGACTCCTGTCGTGGCGAGCGGTGATGTAGAGACCGGACAGATCCAGCCGTCCCTGAACCCGGCGCATCCCGAGCAGGTGGTGGCGCACGTCCACCAGGCCGGCGCGCAGGAGGTGGATGTGGCGGTGGAGCACGCCGCACGAGCGCAACCCGCGTGGGCGGCGACGCCGGCTCAGGTGCGTGCGGCCTACCTGCGGCGGGCCGCGACATACCTGCGGGAGAGGCGCATGACGATGGCCGCATGGTTGATCTTCGAGGCGGGAAAGGGCTGGCGCGAGGCGGATGCGGACGTGTGCGAGGCGATCGATTTTCTCGAGTACTACGCCGCCGAGATGGTCCGGCTTGCCGCGCCGTGCCATTACCCATCGCCTCCCGGGGAGGAGAACCGGGGCAGCTACATCGGCCGTGGAGTGGCGGCGGTGATCGCGCCGTGGAACTTTCCCCTGGCAATCCTCACCGGTATGACCTCGGCGGCACTGGTCACCGGCAACACCGTGTTGGTGAAGCCGGCGACGAACACGCCGCGGATCGGGCGATTACTGATCGATGCCTTCCGCGCCGCCGATCTGCCAGCGGGCGTGCTGCAATTCTTGCCGGGCCCAGGGAACACGGTTGGCGAGGGGTTGGTGCGCCACAAGGGGATCCACACCATCTCCTTTACCGGCTCGCGGGAGGTGGGCCTGGCGATCAACGCGATGGCGGCGCGTACTCCCACAGGTCAGGGTCACGTAAAGCGCGTGATCTGCGAGATGGGGGGGAAGAACGCCATCATCGTCGACCGCGACGCAGACCTCGACGAGGCAGTCACCGCCATCGTGCAGTCGGCCTTCGGCTACCAGGGACAGAAGTGCTCCGCGTGCTCCCGGGTGATCACGGCGGGTGAGGTGCACGACGCGCTCGTCACGCGGCTCGGACAGGCGATCGAGAGCTTGGCGGCGGGGGACCCGAGCGATCCCGGCCATCGCATCGGGCCGGTGATCGATGCCGCTGCACAGAAGAAGATTCAGCGCTATATCGAAGTCGGCCAGCGTGAAGGGCGGCTGTGCGCCGAGGGTGACGTGCCCGAGGATGGGTATTACGTCGCCCCGTCTCTGTTCACCGCCATTGCGCCACATCATCGTCTTGCGCAGGAGGAGATCTTCGGCCCGGTCTTGTCGGTGCTACGTGCGGCAGACATCGCGGAAGCGGTGACCATGGCCCTCACTACCGACTACGCGCTCACCGGTGGCCTCTTCTCGCGCCACCCGCGACACGTCGCCTACGTACGGGAGCGATTCCAGGTCGGAAACCTCTACATCAATCGTGGCATCACGGGGGCGATCGTGGGCCGCCAGCCGTTCGGTGGGTTTGCTCTGTCTGGGGTAGGCTCACAGGCGGGCGGACCCGATTACCTGCTGCAATTCCTGCTGCCGCGCTGCGTCAGCGAGAACACCTTGCGGCGTGGATTTGCGCCCGAGACCTTGGTCTAGCCCCACACGCCGCAGCGAGACTCTGCTGCGAACGCGCGGCGTTGCTGGATAGAGGGCTGGTACGCACCGCGACGTCCGCGCGTCATCGGAGGCTGCACGTAGCGGGGCCGAAACGCGCCGCAGTACGAGGTGACAAAACTGGGTCTCTCACGGGGACCGTGGTGCGGCCGCGGCCACGTCCGGTCACGATGAGATTCGGTGGGGAACCCGCATCGGGACCGGAGGACTGCGCCATGGCTCGTGCCTCGTTCGTCCGGGAGGTCAGGGGAGGGAGCCCAGGTAGTCGTTCGTGACCGCTCGGGATAACTAATGACTAAAGAGATCCCCAACCGCGCGCCGATAGGGGCAGGGAGAGGCCTCCGCGAGATCGGGAGGCGTTCCGAGCTATCCAAAGAGTCGTCTCCGACGCCGTTTTATGGAGGGTCTGGCCCTTGCCAACTGCCCGAATCCTGAGCATTGACGACAGCCCCACCGTTCTGAAGCTCATCGAGATGATCTGCCAGAATGTTGGGTACGAGATCCATCTTGCCCGGAACGGTCGCGAAGGGGTGGAGCGTGCGATCCAGGTGCATCCGGACGTCATCCTGGTCGATTTCATCATGCCGGAGATGAACGGCCTGCAGGTCTGCAAGGCGCTGCAGGAGAATCCGACGACACGTGAAATCCCGATCATCCTGGTCTCCTCTAAGGGTGAGGCCGTGGGTGACAAGTTCGTCGAGACCCTTGGTGTCAAGCACTACTGCACCAAGCCGTTTCAGGCAGACGACCTGCTCGCAAAGCTCGCGGAGGTGCTCGGCGAGGCCGCCGTGCCGCCGCCGGCGGAGCAACCGGCAAGCGCGTCCGCCGCTGCCGGCGAACCTCCCGCTGCCGCGCGGAAAGGTGCATCTACGGTCCTGAGCATTGACGACAGCCCAACGATCCTCCGCTTGGTCGAGATGATTCTGTCCCACGCCGGATACGACGTACATACGGCCGCGGACGGTTCCGCTGGCGTGGCGATGGCGAAGGAATTGCACCCGGACATCGTCCTCGTCGACTTCATCATGCCCGGAATGAACGGCTTCCAGGTGTGCAAGGCACTGCGGGACGATCCCGACACCGCCGCGATTCCCATTGTCCTGGTGTCGTCAAAAGGGGAGGCCATCGGCGAGCAGTTCGTCGAGACGCTGAAGATAGAGCATTACCTGACCAAGCCGTTCCAGCCGGAGGAGTTGGTGGCTGAGGTTCAGCGCATCCTTGGAACGGACGGTAGTCATGCGGCCCGCGGCGAGGAGAGTGTGCCGCCGGAAAGCCGCGACATCGAGGCACCACTCGGCACGAATGCCGACTATCAGGCCGTTGCCCTGCGATCCCTGTTGGAGGCCGAGCTGGCCGCGATGGAAGGGCGGCTGATCGCTCACATCAACGCCAAGCTGAATGAGGTCTTGGAGGAGATTCGTTCCAGCGGGCGGGTACCGACTACGTCGTAAGGACTGGGAAACCTGTGGTGACTACGGAACAGACGCGATCGCACGATCCTGCTGGGGAGCCCAACCAGGGGAGCTGTCGCGCGTGTCTCTTCTCGCTGTGCGGCGAGACCTTGGCGATCGATGTCGGCCAGGTCTACGAGGTGGTGCAGGAAGCGGCGGTCACGCCCTTGCCGCAGGTTCCGCTGGGCCTGGCCGGGGTGATCAATTTTCGCGGTGAAATCCTGCCACTGATCGACCTCGCCCCTTGGCTCACCAGCAGCACGAGGCCACCGGGGGGCACCATGTCGGCAATGGTCGTGCAGGCGAACGGCACGCAGCTCAGCCTGCGCATCGATGCCATCAACGACGTGGCCGAACTGCAAGAGATGTTTCAGGCCGAGGCAGAGATACTCCGCCCCGGCCTGGAACATTGTCTGATTCCCGTCGCAGCAGCGAGCTTCCAGGGAACGTCGGTCTCGGCACGTAAGACTATCTGGTACCTCTCCATCGAAAGGCTGTTCGACCGGCTGATCGAGGTGTTCTCAACCTCGCGGAAAGACGTATGAGTCCACAAAACAGTACCGGTACCCTCCCGGTCGAGTCTGTCGAGATTCCTTCGCGTAGGGGGTCGAGTCGGCTGTCGTGGAGCATCAAGTTATTTGTCTTCATGGCAGTGCTTTCCGCCGCGGCGTTCTATGCGTCCGTGGAGAGCTACCGGAGCGAGGCCGAAGGGAAGCTCGTTCAGGCCCACGAGGCGCTCGCCGGCGTGCTCGACATGAACCGCCCGGGCAAGCGCACGCTGGCATCCCTGAGTCAGCGCCGCGCGGCGGCATCCTGGCTCGCTCCGTGGGAGACCCTGGCGGATGTCGATCGTGCCTTTCTGACCAAGAATGGCAAGGTAGTGGGCGCGGGAAGCTCGGCCGAGCTTCCTGAGGCGCTACAAGGGGTGGCCGTGGCTCCGGTGCCGGAAAAGCGGCGTGTGGGATGGTTGCCCAACCCCCGCAACAACGAGTGGCTCGTGCTGTCGTTACCGATGGGGAGTGGCGACCTGGTCCTGCACCTTGCGCGGTCGCGCGCCGCGCTGGACGCCGATGTGCGACGCTTCAAGATTCGCCAGGCCATATGGGCTGCGTCGTCGCCGGTGCTGTCGGGGATGATTCTCTTCCTACTCCTCGGGCCATCCATGCGCCGTCTCGCGATGCTCGCGTCGCGCCTTCAGAGGCTTGGTCAAGGCCACTTCGACGTGAAGCTGCCTGTGGTGGGTACGGGCGACATCGGGCGGCTTGAGGGGGTGTTTAATGCCGCCGTTTGGAATCTGAAGACACGCCTGGAGAAGGATGCGGACGACAAGTTCCGTCGCCAGCGCGAGATTCGCGACCTGGAGGAGTCCATAAAGTGCCTGCGTTCCGGTGATCTCAATGTTCAGATTACCGGCCAGTCCGTGGTGCTGAAGCGGGTCTACGAGGTGTTCAACCTGACCGTCCAGGAGCTGCGTGAGTTCCTTTATAGCCTGCGCGAGAACACGAACGTGATGAGCGAGCGTACCCGTCACGTGATGGCTACTGGGCGAGAGGTGACGGTCCGCGAGAATGAGCAAAAGATTCAGCTGGAGCGCCTCAGCAAGGATCTTGATGGAATCGCCGTCAACCTCAATGAGGTCGTCTCCTCCGTCGAGCAAGAGCAGGAGTCGCTGGCCTTCCTGGCGTCGATCACCGAGACCGGTGAGGGCTCCGTCATGCAGGTGGTGACGGACATCTATGGCACGGTGGACGAAGGCTCCAAGCAGGTATCGCACAAGATCCACGACCTGGAGCAACAGAGTCACGAGATCGGCAAGATGACGGAGCTCATCACCGAGTTGGCCGGTCAGACGAATCTCCTGTCCCTCAACGCAGCGTTGGAGGCGTCGCGGGTCGGAGAGCAGGGCCGTGGCTTCGCCGCGGTGGCGGATGAGATCCGCAAGCTCGCGGTGAAAGTGACCGAGAGCGCCGGAGAAATTCAGTCCATGGTGGAGACCGTGGTGAATGATAGCAGCGATGCCCTGGGTCTTCTCGACCGTAGTGGCGCCGAGATGGCCGGGAGCAAGGTAATGGTCGAGGCCGCGCTGGCATCCCTAACCGATCTTGTGGAGAGCGCACGTAGTGCTCGTCAGAACTCGTCGACTGCCCACGAGACGCTGATCGAGATGACCAAGGTCGCCGGTGGGCTGCGCAACTCCGTCGGTCAGATGACGGAGCGGGCGAATACCTCCGTGAACGGGCTGAACTCCCTGGGCGACGCCATGAGCACCGTGACGCGGATCGCCGAGGAGAGTGTCAAGCGCCTCAATCGGCTTCAAATCAGCGCCCCCGTGGCCGTGTCACGGAAGAAGGGTGGAGAATCGGCTGAGGGGGGTTCACCGGGCGCGATGCCGGAGGACGGTACGGCGAGCGTGCCGGTGGGAATCGAAACATCGCCCTCGGCGCGATAACTCACGGGGTGGGTTGATCAGCAGGCCCCCTGGTATGGCAGGCATCGATCGCTCCCAGGTCCTCGATCTCTTCCAGCAGGAGGCGGAAGAGCTATTGCAGGAGCTGTCCGACGGCCTCCTCCAACTGGAGGAGGCCGGAGGTGGCGCCGATCTCGTGCGCCCCCTGTTCCGTGCAGCCCATACGTTGAAGGGTTCAGCGGCGATGATGGAACTGGGCGAGGTCTCGCGCATCGCCCACCACATGGAAGATCTGCTCGGGGAGATCGCCGAGGGGAAGGTAGTCGCCGATGGTGCGGCCGTGACCCTGTTGCTGGAGGGTGTCGATCAGATCCAGGACTGCCTCCTCCCGGAGACCGACGCAGCCTCGGTCCTGAGTCTTTACGAGGCGCGGCTTCACGCCTTCGATCAACGCGCCACGGGGGCCGATGCGGGCCGGCCGTCGGTCGAGAAGACGCAGGCGGCGGCGCCCCGGGCGCAGGGCCGCGCGCCCGTCGGTGGCAGTGAGAAGCTACAGACGATCCGGGTCGATACGGCGAAGCTCAACGGCCTGATCAACGGTGTCGGCGAGCTGATCATCAGCAAGAACATCTTGCAGGAGAACATGCGAACCCTGGAGGTGATTCACCGCGAGTTCGAGCAGCTGACCTTTCTGTTTGGCAATGAGGCGGTCCGCCTGGAGCGCGACCTGTCTCATCTGGCAGCCCGGAAAGACGCTGCACAGAAGGACAGGGAGGGGTCGCCGCTCGATCTCATCCAGCAGCGCATCAGTGACGAAATCTTGCCAGTCCGCGGCGAGCTGGAGCGGCTGACTGGCGCGCTGACCACGGCCATCCAGTCCGTGACCCAGCAGTCCAACTCGTTGGCTCAGCATACGGTCGCGCTCAAGAACCTGGTCACCCAGGTGCGCATGGTGCCCATCACCACGGTCTTCGAACGGGTTCCGCGCATCGTGCGCGATGCCGCCTCGGTCGAGGGGAAAGAGGTACGTCTGGTGCGGCACGGAGAGCAGACCGAGATCGACCGCGGCGTCGCGGACAAGGTTGTCGACCCACTGTTGCATATCATCCGCAACGCCATTTCCCACGGCGTCGAGAAACCCGATCAACGAGAGGCGGCGGGCAAGGAGGCCGCCGGTGTCATCTCGCTCGCCGCGCGTACAGAGTGCGGCCGCGTGGTCATCGAGGTCGCCGACGATGGTGGCGGAATCAACATCGAACGAATCCGGGAAAAGTCCCTCAGTTCGGGGGCTGTGACGGCGGAAGAGGCGGTGACTTTCAACGAGCACCAGTGGCTGCAGATGATCTTCCGGCCGAGCTTCTCCACGGCGACGGAGGTCACCGCGGTCTCCGGACGCGGGGTCGGCATGGACGTGGTCAAGACCGCCATAGAAGAGCTCAAGGGGCACGTCGACGTGCGGACGGAGATGGGGAAGGGCACCACCATCACCCTGTCCCTGCCATCGTCGTTGGACATCGCCCAGGCGATGAGGATCCGTGCCGGGGGGCAAGAGTTCGTCTTTCTGATGGATACCATCGACATGGCCCGCGGTGGACGTGGTGCCGAGGTCGTACTCAGCCGCGAGGGACGGTTTCTCACACTTGCCGATCGCACCGTCCCGTTGCGGCGGCTCGATGGTTTGCTGCACTTGCCTCAGGAGTGGTCCTGCGGCTGGGTTGATCGGCCGATCCTTGTATTGCGGGTCCTGGATCGTTGTGCCGCCATTCTCGTGGACGAAATCATCGATCACGAGGAAGTCTTCGTGAAGCCACCCCATCTCCTACTCAAGGAGCTCGCTCTCTATTCCGGCGCAACCATTCTTGGCGACGGGCGCGTGCGTCCGATCCTCAGCGCTGGCCATCTACTCGACCAGGTCGCCGGTAACGGGCCGGCCGAGGCCGCATCGCTGACGCCGCTCAACGCGACCGAGCACCTCGCCGAGCTGTTCTCGGGACGCACGTTGTTGGTGGCCGACTGTGATGCGCAGTTACCCGCCGGGTGGCGTGACGGGTTGGCGGAGCATGGTGTCGTCACCGAGGAGGTGACGACCAGCACGGAAGCATTCTCTGCGCTCATCCGTTCGCCGGCGCCGGCGGCCGTCGTGTGCAGTCCGATGCTGGCCACCGACCTGGTCGAGGCATTCCCGAACACTCCCCTGTGTATGGTGGCGGAGCAGGCCGGTGACGTGGCCTTCCTCCCGCCTGGTGTGACCCACTGGGTCTCGGACGGTGGTGACGGCCGATGCCTCACCGAGTGCCTCCTCGACCTCTTCACGGTCCACTGACCGCAGACAGTGAAGGGTCACCGCGCACAACGGTCGGCGACACCGCGACGTGCGAGACTGGAGAGGAGGTAGTCGAGCTGTCCCTCATTGTGACCACAAGTCACGCTAAGGCGGAGTCGGCTGGCGTCGGCGGATACGGTGGGCGGGCGGATGGCGGGGACCCAGATCTGATCTTCGAGTAGCGCCCCGCTCAGCGCCGTCGCCGCCTCTGCGTCACCGACGATCAGCGGGATGATCGGCGTGGCATCGGCCGGCAGGGGAATCCCGAGACGCTGGAGGCCCGCTCGCAGGTAGGCTACCCGTTCGTGCAGACGATCGACCCGCGCCGGATCATCGGTCACCATCTGCACGGCGATGCCCGCGGCGACTACGGACGGCGGCGGCAATGCCGTCGAGTAGATGAAGCTGCGTGCTCGATTGATCAACAGCTCGATGGCGGCGCGTGGAGCGGTGATGAACGCGCCGTAGCTGCCGAGGGCCTTGCCCAGGGTGCCCATGGTGATGGCTCGATCGCCGCCCAATCCGAAATGGGACAGGGTGCCACGCCCTCCAGCGCCGAGCACACCCGTGGCATGGGCGTCATCCACGACCACTGTCGCATCGTAGGAGTCGGCCAGCCGGCAGATCCGGTCCAGCGGCGCAACGTCACCGTCCATGGAGAACAGACCGTCCGTCACGATCAGGCGCCGCGTGCAGACCGTCTCCTGCAGCAGTCGCTCGAGCACCGCCATGTCGCCGTGGGGATACACGTGCACGGTTGCCCGCGACAGGCGGCAGCCATCAATGATCGAGGCGTGGTTGAGCGCGTCGGAGAAGATGGCATCGCCCGCACCGACCAGGGTGGTCAGCAACGACTGATTGGCCAGGTACCCGGATCCGAGAATCAGTGCCGCCTCCGCCTGCTTGAACTCTGCGAGGGTCGCTTCCAGCTCGGCATGCACCCTCATGTGCCCGCACACCAAAGCCGACGCGGCCGCCGAGGTCCCGAAGTAGTGGGCCGCCTCCTGGGCGGCGGAGATCAGGCGTGGATGGGAAGCGAGGTCGAGGTAGTTGTTCGACGAAAACTGCAACAGGCGCTGACCATCGACCTCGATCACGGGTCCCTGAATGGACTCGACCCGGCGCAGGCTGCGGTACAGCCCCACCGATCTGAGCCCTTCGAGCTCGGCCAGCCACGCCGCATCGTTCATCTTGGCAGTCCTTCCACGAGCGCGTGCAACGGGCGTGGGGGATAGATGCTGACCGGGCCGCGGACCAGACAGGGCGTCGACTCGAGCCAGGACACGACATCGGATGGACTGACATCCG
>JASFUG010000026.1:0-16149 GCA_050050395.1 Nitrospirota bacterium | reverse complement strand
GGACGCGTGGCGTCCCCCTCCATATCAGGGGCGTACGTCATGCGTCTCGGCGGAGCTCGTCGCGGCGGACCCAGGGTCTCGCCCGTGCGCCGTGATGTTCACCATGAAAGGCACGAAGAGCATGGAGGACGTAATTTAGTGTTCATTTTCGTGTCTGTCCTGTGGTAAAGCGAAGCGCAGATTGTTTTTCATGGCGAGACGCACTTGCGTCCGTGATTCTGCAACGAAGCGACGCGGTGGTCATCTGCGGTTCACTTGTCTTACAGGAGGAGGTGCTATGAGAAAGTTGATTACGAAGGCGTTCGACATCTTCTGTCAGGTGGGAGTCGTGTTGTTGCTCCTGGGTGGTCTGATCGGTGGATATAGCGCCAATGGCATCGGTGGAGCGATTTCCGGGCTGATCGGTGCCGCGCTCCTTTCCGTCATCTTGTTCGGGGTGCTGTTTGTGCTGATGGAGATCCGGGACAACACCGCGAGATCGGCGCAGCTGCTCGCTGACATGGAGATCCCAAAGTAGCTGCCGCGCGATGGGACCGCTCTGGACGGGGCGGTCGTAGATGACGCAAACGACGTAGGGGCACGGGGCTACCGTGCCCCTACGGGCGGTTACCCGCCCGGGACAGCCGACACCGTCAACAAAAAAGGGCGCCCTGCTTGTGGCAGGGCGCCCTCTGGGCGTATGGCAACCGGGTGGCTACGCCATCGCCTTCTCTTGCTGCTGCTTCAGGTAGTTGAGGGCCGAGCCGGCCTGGAACCAGTCGATCTGCTCCTGGTTCAGGGTGTGGGAGCAGATCACCGTGTCGGTGGAGCCGTCCTCGTGGGTGACGGTGAGGGTGACCTCCTTGCCCGGAGCGAGGCCGGCCACGTCCTCGATGGTCACCCGGTCGGTCTCCTGGAAGAGGTCGTAGTCCGCCTTGTTCTCGAACCACAGGGGCAGGATGCCCTGCTTCTTCAGGTTGGCCTCGGCGATGCGCGCGAAGCTGCGCGCCACGATCGCCCGGCCGCCCAGGTGACGCGGCTCCATGGCGGCGTGCTCACGGGAGGAGCCCTCGCCGTAGTTCTCGTCGGCGATCACCACCCAGCCGAGCCCCTTCGCCTTGTAGTCGCGGGCGACCTGGTTGAAGTCGAGACCCGCCTCGCCGGTGAGGACGTTCTTGCCCTTGCCCGCCTCCTCGGTGAAGGCGTTGACCGCCCCGATGTACATGTTGTTGGAGATGTTATCGAGGTGGCCGCGGAACTTGAGCCACGGGCCCGCCGGGGACACGTGGTCGGTGGTGCACTTGCCGAGGGCCTTGACCAGGATCGGCAGGTCCTTGAAGTCCTTCGCGGGGTCGCGAGGACCGAACGGCTCCAGCAGGGCGATGCGTTCGCTCTGCGGGCTGACCGTCACGTCGCCGCTCCGGGTCGGCTCGACGAAGCCGCCCTCCTTGGTCGCGAAGCCGGCCTCGGGCAGCTCGATCCCGGTGGGCGGCTGGAGTTTGAACTTGGTGCCGTCGGCGCCGGTGAGCTCGTCGGTCGCCGGGTTGAACTTGGTGGTGCCGGCGATGGCGGCCGCCACGACGATCTCGGGGCTACCAATGAAAGCCTGTGTATCTGGGTTGCCATCGGCGCGTTTCTTAAAGTTCCGGTTGAAGGAGGTGATGATCGTGTTCACCCCCGGCTCGCCGTCGCGCCGCCACTGGCCGATGCACGGGCCGCAGGCGTTGGCGAGCACCACCCCGCCCACCTTCTCGAAGTCGGTCAGGATGCCGTCGCGGATGATGGTCTCCTGGATCCGGTCCGACCCCGGCGTGACGTAGAACTCGGTCTTCGCCTTGAGGCCGTGCTCCGCCGCCTGGCGGGCGATGGAGACCGCGCGGGTGAGGTCCTCGTACGAGGAGTTGGTGCACGACCCGATCAGGGCCGCCGAGATCTCCGTGGGCCAGCCGTTGCTCTCGGTGTCCTCGCCCCACTTGGAGATCGACCGCCCCAGGTCCGGGGTGTGCGGCCCGACCACCTGCGGCTCCAGGGCCGAGAGGTCGATCTCGTACACCTCGTCGTAGTACTTCTCCGGGTGGGCGTGGCAATCGGGATCGGATCGGAGCTGGGCGCGATGGGCGTCGGCCAGGTCGGCCACCTCGGCGCGTTCGGTGATGCGCAGGTAACGACCCATGGCGTCGTCGTAGTTGAAGAGCGAGCAGGTGGCCCCGATCTCCGCGCCCATGTTGGTGATGGTGCCCTTGCCGGTGCAGGAGATCGCGTCGGCGCCCTCGCCGAAATACTCGACGATCTTGCCGGTGCCGCCCTTCACTGTCAGGAGCTGCGCCACCTTGAGGATCACGTCCTTGGGGGAGGCCCAGCCGGAGAGCTTGCCGGTCAGCTTGATCCCCACCAGCTTGGGAGTGCGGGTGCCGAAGCCCTGGCCGGTCATCACGTCCACGGCGTCCGCGCCGCCGACGCCGATGGCGATCATCCCCAGGCCGCCGGCGTTCGGGGTGTGGGAGTCGGTACCGACCATCATCATGCCGGGCACCGCGTAGTTCTCCAGCACGACCTGGTGGATGATGCCCGCGCCGGGCTTCCAGAAGCCCATGCCGTACTTCATGGCGGCGGAGTAGAGGAAGTCGTAGACCTCGCGGTTGGTGTCCAGGGCGATGGTCAGGTCGGAGCCGGCGCCGCTGTGGGCCTGGATGAGATGGTCGCAATGGACCGTGGTGGGCACCGCGGTGGTCGGTAGGCCGGCGGTCATGAACTGCAGGATGGCCATCTGCGCGGTGGCGTCCTGCATGGCGACCCGGTCCGGCTGCAGCAGGAGGTCGGAGACACCGCGCTCGATCGCTGCGTTCTCCGGGTCGTCCATGTGCGAGAAGAGGATCTTCTCCACCAGGGTCAAGTCGCGGCCGAGCTTGGCGCGCATCTTGGCGTGGGTCGACTCCAGGGAGTCGTACAGGGTGCGAACGGCATTGATGTCGATGAGCATCGGCATCTCCTCTTGGGGTTGGCCAGATTTGGACAGGACGCCGCTGTGACCGCGGCCAGCGGGACCGTAATTCTTAGAGGATTCGCCGACTCCGGGCAACCGGGTCGCTCGGCGCGCCACCGGCGGGCCTGGGACGGGCCGGCTTGGTCGCTCCGTCCGACCACCCCCGGTAGCGGTCTGGGTCGTGTACGCGGATACGGCGATGCCTCCGGCCGTCGTCTGCCCGCGGCGATCACCGTTGGCGTCGAATCGGGCCCGTCCCCGCGTGATTCAGGGCATGTACGGGTGACCAAGGAAGTCGGGATTCACAGGCCGGGCCGGGGTATCCCGGCCGAGACTTCGGCAAGGATCCGGGCTAGGATCGCCACCGGTAAGCCCCGTAGTGCTCGGCCGTACCCAGGCCAGGATCTTCGTCACGCCGCCGAACCCGTGCGGACTCGCCGGCACACCGGCGTCTACGGCCACCTTCCGTCACTCGCGACCACCCCTGGTAAGAAATGCCCGCTAGCCGACACACCGCCCTGGACCGCGACGTCACCCTGCTCCACGACATCGCCCTGCGCGTCCTGCGGGAGCGCCTCCCGGCCGAGACCCTGGAGCTGGTGCGGACCCTGACCTCGGGCAAGGAGGTGGTCTCGGCCGACCGCCTCGCCGCCCTCGACTTCACCACCCTGCGCCAGCTCGTCCAGGCCCTGTCACTCCTCTTCCAGCTCCTCAACATCGCCGAGGAGAACCGCGCCATGCAGGCGCGCCGCGCGGCCCGGCGCAAGGCCGGCGCCGTGGCGGTGGTGGGCTCGCTGACCCACGGGGCGGCCGCCGACGGCCCCGCCTTCGTCCGCGCAGTGACTTCCGGGCTCATCGTGCAGCCGGTGTTCACCGCCCACCCCACGGAGATCCGGCGCCACACCGCGATGGCCGCCCATCGCCGCATCTACCTCCTGATGCTGGAGCTGGAGCACCGCCTGTGGACCGACGCGGAGCGGCGTGAGCGCCTCGAACGCCTGGCAGCGGAGATCGAGCTCCTGTGGCACACCGGAGAGGTGCGGCTGGAGAGGCCGAGCGTCGAGGAGGAGGTGCGCGGCGGCCTCTTCTTCCTGGAAACCATCTTGTTCGACGCCATCCCCGAGCTCTACGTCCGCCTGCGCACCGCCCTCTGGGCGGCGGACCCCGAGGCGCCGCGGCCCCCGCCCCTGCTGAGCTTCGGGAGCTGGATGGGCGGCGACCGCGACGGCAACCCATCGGTCACCGCCGAGATCACCCGCTGGTCCCTCGCCGAGCAACGGGCCGCGGTGCTCGAGCTGTACCAGGAGCGGGCCATGAACCTGGTGCGCCGCCTGTCGGTCTCGGTGCACCGCGCCCCGTTTCCGCGGCGGCTGCACGACGCTCTGGCCAGCGACGCGGAGCGGTGGCCCGAGCGGGTCCGCGCGATCCAGCACCGCAATCCCCACGAGCCCTTCCGCCAGAAGGCGGCCGTGATCGCGTGGCGGCTGCAGGAGACGGCCACGGAGGGTGCCGACGGTTACGACACGGCGGAGGAGCTGCTCGACGAGCTGATCCTGCTCCAGGAGACCCTGGTGGAGGCCGGGTGCGGCCGGGTCGCCGGCGCCGCGGTCGAGGACCTGCGGCGGCAGGTGGAGGTGTTCGGTTTCCACCTGGCGCAGCTCGACGTCCGCCAGGACTCGTCGGTCCACGCGGCGCTCCTCGACACGCTCCTGCGCCGGGCGCGGATCTGCGAGGACTACCACGCCCTCGACGAGGACCAGCGCTGCGCCCTCCTGGCAGGCGAGCTCGACAACCCGCGTCCCCTGTGTCCGCCGGACCCCGAGCTCGAGGGCGAGCAGGCGGAGTGCTACGCCACCTTCCAGGCGATCGCCTGGATCCAGCGCAACTTCGGCCTGCACGCGGTGGAGACCTACGTGGTTAGCCACACCCAGGCGGCGAGCGACATCCTCGCGGTGCTGCTGCTGGCCAAGGAGGCGGGTCTGGTGGACCTCGGCGAGGATGGTTACAGCCACCTCGATCCGGCGCCACTCTTCGAGAGCCTCGACGACCTGCACCACGCGGCGGAGATCCTCGACCGCCTGCTCGCCCTGCCGACCTACCGCCGTCACATCGAGCTGCGCGCCGGCCATCAGGAGGTGATGCTGGGCTACTCGGACAGCGCCAAGGACGCGGGCGTGGTGGCCGCCTCCTGGGCCCTGTACGCGGCGCAGCGCGCCCTGGCCCGGGTCGGGGCCATGCACGGGGTCCGCCTCACCTTCTTCCACGGTCGCGGTGGCACCACCGGTCGCGGCGGAGGGCCCACCTACCGCGCCCTCCTCGCCCAGCCGGCCGGCTGCGTTGGGGACGGGGTGAAGATCACGGAGCAGGGGGAGGCGATCTCCTCCAAGTACGCCAACCTCGGCACCGCGCTCTATCACATGGAGCGCATGTTGACCGGCGCGCTGATGGCGACGGTCACCGCGCCCGGCGCGGCGGACGAGGACCCGGCGTTCGACGAGGCCATGGAGGCGATCGCCAGCCACGCCGCCCAGGCGTATCGCTCGCTGATCGAGCACCCGTCGTTCACTGCCTTCTTTCTCCAGGCCACGCCCGTTCAGGAGCTTGCCCTCACCCGCGCCGGCTCGCGGCCCGCCTCACGGCCCAGCGCGGAGGCGGCCGAGGCGGCGGGGGTGAAGGCGCTGCGCGCCATCCCGTGGGCCTTTGCCTGGGCCCAGAGCCGCATGCTCGTGGATGCGTGGTACCCGTGGGGCGGGGCGATCGACGCCTTCCGTGCCGTGGATCCCGAGACCCACGATGTGCTGCTGCGGCGCATGTACCGCGAGTGGCCCTTCTTCACCAACCTGGTGGACAAGCTCCAGCTCGCCCTGGCGAAGACCGACCTCCAGACCGCACGCAACTACGTAGCGCTGGCGGAGGACCCGGCGGCCGCGGCGGAGCTGTTCGCCGAAATTGAATCGGAGTACGCGCGCTCGGTGGAGGCGGTGTGCTGGCTCACGGGGAACCAAGAGCTGCTCCTCGCCGAGCCGACCCTCGCCCGCTCCCTGCGCCGCCGTGCCCCGCTCCTGGCGCCGGTCCACGCAGTCCAGGCCGCCGTTCTCGGCCGCCTGCGCCGCAACGAGCTCGACCCTCTGGAGCGCCGCGCCGCCGAGGAGACCCTGGTGCACACCTTCAACTGCATCGCGGCCGCCCTGCGGAACACGGGGTGAGGTCACCCGAAGTCGTCGTCACCACGGAGACACAGAGGGCACGGAGACGGGGGGATAAGAGCCGCGAAGGGATGCCTATGGGCGCAGATCGAGCGCGCTCGTGTCACGCGCGGCCGCGCCCTGGCCTGGAAGGCTGGGTCTCGCGCCAGGACGCGCAGCCGCAGAGAGGGGGCAGTCGTATGGAAGGCCGAGGGCGGAAGAGGCATCACACATCGGCACACCCGACCGGACCCTCGGTAGGGGCACTGGCTGGTCGCCCGGCGTACCGGCCGGGTGCCTCCTCCCTCACCAAACCCATAGCCAGATCGATACCAGGCCGCCGACGGCACTCGCGAGCAACGGCAACCCGACACGAAGCGCTAGACTGCGGCCACCGACGAGCGTGGCCATCCCACCCTTGACCAGACTGTTGGCGGCAGCGGCGATCACGATCCCGGTCACCGCGATATGCAGCGCCAGGTCGTCCTGGCTCATGCGGGCGAGCGAGAGGGTGATGGCGTCGATATCTGCCACACCCGATGCGGCGGCGAGCGCGACCACCCCGGCTTCTCCGAACCAGTTCTGCAGTGCCTTACCGAGCAACATCACCAGGGCCAGTACCAGTCCGAAGAACAGTGCCGTCTTCAGTTCCAACGGGTTCTTCAAGGGGGAAGCCACGTCCGTGTTCGTGTGCGACTGTGCTCTCCAGTACAACGGCGCGGGCAGATACGTCAGGAGCGCCATCACCGCGGCGGGCACCAGCAGACGCGTGAACAACTCCGGGTTGAGGAGGCTCGCCACCAGCACCAGCCGTGGATACATGGTCCCGCAGGCGAGCAGGATTCCTATCGCCACGGTTGACGCCAGTTTCGCGTCGCGTCGCGCCACCCGTGAAAAATGCAAGGTGAGCGCGGTGGAAGATGCCAACCCCCCAAACAAACCAGTAAATACTGCGCCCCGGCGCGCGCCGGCGATCTTGATGGCGAAATAGCCGACGAAGGAGATCGCCGCGACCAGGACCACCAGCCACCAGATCGCGTAAGGGTTGAGGGCCTGCCAGGGACCGTATCCCTCATTGGGCAGGATCGGTAACAGGACGATCGAGATGAGCAGCAGCCGAATGCCCGCGCGCAGCTCGTGCGCTTCCAACGCGCCCACCCAGTGGTGTAGCAGCGGCTTGTAGCTCAGCAGTAATGTTGTGACCACCGCGGAAGCGGCGGCGATGACCACCTCGCCGAGTGCTGCCAACGCGCCGAAGGTGAAGGTCAGAAGCGCGGCGATCAGGCTGGTGATACCCACGTCGTCGCCGCCGCGGCGCAGATTCACGACGTAGACTGCCGTCGACATGCCCGCCAGCGCGAGAAAGGCCAGACCCAGGACGGACGATCCGATACGCTCGGCGACGAGGGCCGAACCCCCGCCCAGCAGTCCGATCAGGCCGTAGGTACGCACCCCGGCGACACGCTCGCCTTCCCTGGTCTCGCGCTCCTTCCAGCCGCGTTCGACCCCGATCAGGAGCCCAATGGCCAGGGCGACGCTGAGATAGTAGAAGGTTTGCTGTTGCTCGCTCATTGGCGTTGCCCCGGCATGGTGGAGGGGGCAGGGATCTCGGCGGCGCGGCGTAACCTGGTGGACGCGATCATCGTCGCGAGGGGGGCGGTCGCCGCGGGCACCGGCTCCGGGACGGAGCTGTGCTGCCCCCTCGATGATCGCCAAGACGGCGGCCTGCGTCCCACGTCGGTTTGGAAGCGCACGGCGAGGTTCGCGGTCGAGGTCACGACGCCAGACCTCCGCGCCCGCGGAGGAGCCACCCGTGGTTGAGATGCCCGATCCGGAGCCGATCGGCTCCGTGCCACAGGTGGTGCCTGGTGCCTCAAAGCCCCCAGCCGCCGCTCAGGTGGATGTTCGCGCCGGTGACGTAGCGGGCCTCGTCGGACAGAAGGAAGGCCGCCACGCCCGCCGCGTCGTCGGTGGATCCCACGTAGCCGGCGGGAATGTTCTTCACCATCGCGTCCAGCTCGTCCTGCGGCGCGCTCCCGGAGGCGATGAAGCCCGGGGAGATGGCGTTCACGGTGATCGCGTGGGGTGCGAGGAGTCGCGCCAGGGACCGGGTGAGCACCAGGACGCCGCTCTTGGCGATGAAGTGGGCGGTGATCTGGGGCTGGGCCGAGATGCGGTCGGCGGTCGCCATGCTGAAGCTGACGATGCGCCCCCAGCGCCGCTCCTTCATCCCCGGCGCCACCGCTCGGGCGCAGTAGAAGACCGGGTGCAGGTTGTTGGCGAACATGGACAGCCACCCCTCGGGCGTTTCGTCCAGGAGGTTGACCCGGTGGTAGGGGCCGGCGCAGTTGATCAACGCATCCACCTGGCCCCAGTCGCTCTCCACCTTTCGGACCAAGCCCTCCGCCGCCTCGGGATCCGAGACGTCGCACTGCGCCGCCCGGGTGCGCGGCGCGCCGCGCTCCTCCATGGCCGCGGCCGTCTCCGCCCCCGCCTCGGCGCTGGTCCGGTAGCACACCGCCACCGACCACCCCTGCGCCGCGAGGGTGAGCCCGATCTCGCGGCCGATGCCGCGCGCCCCGCCGGTGATCAGCGCCACCCGTTCGGTCATGGTGCAGCCTCCCTGTGGGTCTGTCGGTCCCTGCAATCGCGCTTCAGTGCCAGGACCTTACCGCGGCCGCGACCGGTTCGCCTACCTGCGGCAACAAGGGTGGTCGATTGTCTCGGAATCCCGTCCGGGATCCGCCTGCGGTGTGGCGGTGGCGGCATGTGCGAGGGCGGACGGTGTCTGGCACCCGACGATTGCCGGGGCTTCGTGGATCAGCTCGTCATTCGTCAGGGCCTCTACCATGAACAGGGCGAAGTCCACGCGCCGTGTCCTGTTGCTGGCGAGGATGGGGTCGCCCACGTGGCGACTCCACACCGGCAGACCCTGGCTCTCGCCCTCTTCCAGGTCGCTGCCGCGCACCACGGTCCATCGCGTATTGCTGGCAAACACCCGGCGACACGCCTCCACCTGGTCGTCGAGATCTGCGAAACGGACGAGCCGCGCCAGCCAGCCGAAGACCTGCACAAAGGCCTTGAGCTTCCATGAATAGACGTCCTGGCCGTCACGCGTGATATGCCAACCGCAAGAGAACACGAGACGCGCGCCCGGCGGCGCGTGGTCGAGCACCGCCTGGGCCGTCCCGGTGGAATAGCCGTGGACACCCCATGGGACGAGAACGGTGAGCACCCCGTCGCACCGCGCCACCGCCTTCCGGATGACCTCTCGGTCGTCCGTCGCCCCCGGGACCACGGTGATGCGCCCGCGGAGCTCGTCGAGCTTCCCGACGCTCTCCTCCCGGCACACACCAACCGCCTCGTACCCCCGGTCGAGCGCGTGCCGCACCATGTACCTGCCGAGCTTGCCGGAAGCCCCGACGATGCAGACCTTCATGCTACGCGCCATTCAATTGTGGGAGACACGCATCTAGACAGTATGACTCCCGCGTCGGGAGGCTGACCCCCGGTTTTGACGCGGGTTAGCTAGCCTGAAGCCAGAGCCGCACAGTGATTGTGCCGCAGTCACTCGAACTCGGGGGTCAGCCATGGATCACACTAACACATGGTTTGTCGGTCTCGATGTTCACAAGGATTCCATCACCGTGGCGTATATCGATAACCAATCCGGAGCGGAGGCCGTGGCGTACGGGACCATTGGCACGCGGCATAGTGATCTCGACAAGCTCATCCGCAAGCTGCAATCGAAGGGCAAGGAGCTGGTCTTCGTGTACGAGGCGGGACCCTGCGGCTACTGGCTGTATCGCTACCTGTGGCGCAAGAAGCTCACGTGCTTCGTGGTGGCCCCGTCCCTGATTCCCAGGCGGCCCGGCGACCGGGTCAAGACCGACCGGCGCGACGCGATCACCCTCGCGCGCTTGATGCGCTCGGGCGATCTGACCTGCGTCTACGTGCCCGAGGTCGAAGACGAGGCGATCCGCGACTTGGCCCGGGCGCGGGAAGATGCCCTGAAGGATCTGAAGGCCGCCAAGTGCCGGCTCAAGGCCTTCCTGCTGCGCCAGGACATCGGCTACACCGGCCGCGCCAACTGGGGACCGGCTCACCTGCGCTGGCTCGCCGAGGTGGTGTGTCCCACGCCGGCCCAGCAGATCGTCTTCCAAGAGTACGTGCGAGCGATCGATGAGCATCACGAGCGGCTGGAGCGCCTCGCGGTCGAACTGCGAGACCACGCCGAGGCGTGGCGGCTCTACCCCGTCGTCGAGGCGATCCAGGCAATGCGTGGGGTGGCCTTCACCGTGGCGATCACCGTGATCGCCGAGCTCGGCGACCTCACCCGCTTCGAGCATCCCCGGCAGCTCATGAGCTACCTGGGCCTCACCCCGTCCGAGTACTCCTCGGGGCCCCGCCGCCACCAGGGGGCCATCACCAAGGCGGGCAACACCCATGCCCGCCGGGCCCTCATCGAGGGCGCCTGGTCGTATCGCTACCCCGCCAAGGTCACCCGCCATCTCCAACTCCGGTTGGAGACGCTTCCCAAGGCCGCGCAGGACATCGGCTGGAGGGCGCAGGTGCGGTTGTGCAAGCGCTACCGGCGGCTGACCGCCCGCGGCAAGAACCCCAACCAGGCCGTCGTCGCCCGCGAGATGGCCGTCTTCATCTGGGCCATCGCCCGCGAAGTCCCGCTCGCCGCCTGAGTCAATCCCGGGCTTGCTCAACGCCTCCTCCACAACGTCTCCCCTTCAGGCCACCGGCATGCGACGCAGCCCCGGTATTGGCGTAATCCTCGCGGTCGTTACGAGGCTGAAACAAACCCTCGAGCCTAGACAGAGGCAGGCGCCCGACGGACAAAAGTCAGGTGGTAGCCAACCCACGGATCGCAGCAGGATCCACCGTCGCAATGACTGGCTCCGTCCTTCCGGTGGTCTGAACGACAACCTCCTATGAAACCCTTCCGCCCTCCATAAACCGTCTCGTTGACAGGAGGGAGTCATAGCAACGACCAAGCTCAGGCGGTCCGGCCGATGACGGGATGTTGAACGGGGTGAGGCACTCGGAAAACTCGCGACCTACAGGAACACACCTGAGGCCGGGTCGCCTGGAGCGCCTCGCCTGGAGCGCCTCGTTAGGGCTCGGCATCAGCAATGTCTCTTCATTTGCGACCAAACCAGTACTCCGGCTTCCGTTTGTGATGCGCGACCGCGAGGATTCGCACGAGACCCGTTTCCAGAGGTCTGTACAGAAGAGAGTAGGGAAACCTCGGCAGGACGAAGCGACGAATCGACCCACGAACCCGCGGCGCTGCTTCTGGATACTTTGCCAAGAAGAGCACTACATGCCGCACTTCTTCGAGAAACGCTGAACCCAAGCCCGCTTGCTGTTCTTCGTAGTACTCGATGGCGTCCGCCAGCTCGCGCTCCGCGAGCGGGTTGAACCGGACACCCTTCATTTCAGGCGCGAACCAAGGCGGCGGAAGACGTCTTCGGCGGGAACGCCCTGTTCGCCTCCGCGCTCCATTACGTCATCCCGACGCTCGGCCTCCTCTGCCCATGCCTCGGCAACCTCCTCATCGCCTTGGTTGGCTTTCTCAAAGCTCTGGAGAAGCATCGCTACCAATTTCGCCCGCGATTCTTCCGGCAGGGTCAAGGCTTCGGCTTCGATTTCGTTGAGAGTCATCCCCATCTGAGGCTCCATATCTCATTGGTTTATAAGCTGCTACTCGTCCAAAAGCCTATCACGACCAAACCGACCGCGTCGGTATGCCTTCCCAACACCTCCTGCGAGCCCTAACGAAGAGGCCCTTATCCATCGTGCGGGCGCACCGGAGGTACGGGGTGGGCATCGGGGTAGGGGCGCATGATGGATAAGGGCCAGTTGAACGGAACCGCGTAGCGGGATGCGATGCTTGGGGATTCTATGGCGAGCCGTGGGGGGACGGCACGGCATCGGGGTGGGACGACCGGCGCGAGAGGTGACCGAAGGTCGGTGGGCACGGTCGCCGGCGGGGGCTGGGTCGGCGTAGACGGAGCGATGCGCTTCGTGAGGGGACGATCGGCTCTCCGCGGCGACACTGCGTCGGGGCCGCTGTTTTAAAGAGAGGCCGGAGGGCGTGGCCACAGGGAGGTGCGAGCGGGCGGGTCATGAGGTATCCAGGAGCCCGGCCGTGGTCGGCATCGGTTCCCCTGCCGCCCAGGTGGCGGTGAGGTGCATGCGGCCCTCGCCACACACCGGGCAGCGGGTGATGTCGATTCCGGTGAGCTGCTCGATGGCGTCCGCCGTCGACACCTCCGCTGGGGTGGGGGGCAGCGGATCGGCACCGAGCAATGCCCGGCAGCGTGGTAGCTTGGCGGCGCGGTGGCGGTTGGCCAGGAGTCCGAAGTGGCGGATGCGCATGAAGCCCGTCGGCAGCACGTGCCAGCAGAAGCGCCGCAAGAGCTCGTCGGCGGACAGGTGCAAGATCTTCTGCCGCGAGCCGTCCGCGTAGTCGCGGTAGCGCAGCTGTACGACGCCGTCGCGGAGCGCCACGATCCGATCGTTGGACAGCGCAATGCGGTGGGTGTAGCGGCCCAGGTAGGCCAGCACCTGCGCCGGACCGCCGAAGGGACGCTTGGCGTAGACCACCCAGGCGTGGCGGCGCAGCCGCGCCCACCGTGTCGGCGAGAGCGCCTCGGCGGGGAGCTGACCCCGCTGCATCGCCGCCGCCAGTCCGGCCAGGAACTTGCCGCGAAAGACCTTCGAGAGGGCCTTCACCGGGAACAGGAAGCCCGGCTTGGACGGGATCCACCGGCGGCCATCCGGCGCCAGGGCCCCGCCGGTGACGACACAGTGCACGTGCACGTGCGGCATCAGCGTCTGGCCCCAGGTGTGGAGCACGGCCGTGATCCCCAACTCGCCGCCCAGGTGCTGCGCATCGTGACCGAACGCTTGCAGCGTGGCGGTGGCCGCCGCAAACAACAGGCCATAGATCGCCCGGGGGAAGCGCTGCGCGAGCGGGTTGAGCGCATGCGGAAGGGTGAAGACCACGTGGAAGTAGGGGATGGGCAACAGCTCGGCACAGCGCGCGGCCAACCACCGCTCCTTGGCCAGCACCTGGCACTTGGGGCAGTGGCGGTTGCGGCACGAGTGGTACACCGCCCGGCTGACCCCACACGTGTCGCAGGTCTCGATGTGGCCCCCCAAGGCGGCCGTGCGGCAACACGCGATGGCCGACAGGGCGCGGCGTTGCTCCCGGCTGAGCCGATGGGTCTGGCGGAAGCGCTGGCCGGCCTCCCGCACCACGTCCGCCAGCTCGGGACTCCGCGTTGCTCCGGCCGCCGGGGAGCCCCGTCCCGACGGTGCGTCCACCGCTTAGCCGCGCGGCTCGGGAAGCACCAGCAGATCCAGGGGCGAGCGCTGGCCCAGCACCTGCTTTTGGGCCAGGTGCAGATAGCGCATCGTGGTGGTGATGTGGCGGTGGCCCAACAGCGCCTGGATCGTGCGCAGGTCCGTCCCGGCCTCCAGCAGGTGCGTGGCAAAGGCATGCCGCAGGGCGTGGATGCCGCCTTGCTTGAGGATCTGCGCCCACGCCTTGGCCAGGTAGTAGATCTTCTGCGCGGTCCCGATATGCATGGCCCGCCTCCCATCCCGCGTCGGGAACAGCCACGGCCGGGGACGTTCCTCCTGCCAGTAGACCCGCAGCTCGGTCAGCAGCCGCTCGGAGAGCAGCGTGTACCGATCCTGGCCCCCCTTGCCGTGGCGCACGTGGATCGCATGGCGTTCCCCATCGAGATCGCCGACTTGGAGCGCCACCACCTCGCTCACCCGCAGCCCCGCCCCGTACGTGGTCATCAACAGCGCCCGGTGCTTCGGGAGGCTGGCCGCCGCCAGCAAGCGGGTCACTTCCTCTCGGCTGAAGATCGCCGGCAGCTTCGAGGGCTGCTTGGGTGCCGGGATCGTGAAGCGCGTGCGCGAGCGACCCAAGGTCGTGTGGTAGAAGAACCGCAGCGCCTGCGCCGCCACGTTGCAACTGCTCCACGCCAGGTGCCGCTCCTGGATCAGGTAGAGCAGATAGGCCTGCACCTCCCGATCGGTCAGCCGATCCGGTCGCTGGCCCGCATATCGCACCAACCCCGCCACCGCCGACAGGTACGACTCCCGCGTCCGCTCTGCCAGCCCGCGCAACACCATGTCGCGGTCCATCCGCGTCCGTAACTCGCCCATCACGACCTCCTTGGCCACAAACTCGCAGCCGTTCAGCACGCACCATTGCGTACCTGGAGATCATGACGAACGCCCAACCCCTCGGCGGGACTGCACCCAACAGAAACTCCTCCCAATGCGATCGATGATCACAACAACGGATCGAAAACGAAGGCCGTACGAATATCCTTTCCTATCCCTACCGCGGAGCGGTTTAGTTCAACGCTCGGCGTGAACTGCGGTGCCACGAGCCTGATCGCGAAACGCCGCCAATCTGGCCGCCGCCAGTTCCACGCCGTGGTTATGTGCGGTATTCTGTGGCTCGCAGACCCCTCATTTAATTTGGAGGATGCACATGGGAAACCAAACTCTGGACGTCCTGCGGAATGGCGCCCTTAGCCTCCCGGAGAGCGAAAGAGCTGAACTGGCACATGACCTTCTGGCAAGCCTTGATGGCCCGCCGGACCCGGATGCCACCGAAGCATGGGAGGGTGAGATACTGCGCCGTCTGGACCAGATTGACGCCGGGACAGCCAAGCTGATCGACCGAGCCGAATTGATGCGCCGGATACGTGCTCGTCTGCCGAGCGCTTGATGCGAACAATTCGGGTTCTTGAGGCTGCCGCCGAGGAGGCGGCTGAGGCTGCTGCGTGGTACGAACAGGAACGCCCCGGCCTCGGCTCCAAATTCCAAGCGGCTGTGGACGCAGCTCTTGACCTCCTGGAACAGGAACTGGTGCCTCTTACAGGGATCCCAGGTGCGGCTGGGGAACGCAGAGCGAAGCGTCTCATGCTGAGGCGGTTTCCGTATGCCATTGTCGTTCGAGAGCAAACCTCTGAAATCGTCGTCATCGCTGTCGCTCACCATTCGAGGCGCCCAGGATACTGGCGGGACCGAGAACGCACATAACGACCAAGCTCACCCGACCCCGCCACCAACGAAACCGTGAGTGAGCGAAGAGACAGGAAGTCTCACTCCAAGGCAGCGCACCGGTGGCGGGGTCGGGTGGAGCGCCTCGTTAGGCAGTGAGTTGTTGCTTGTGCCGTACAATTGTACAATACAGGCATGTCTGCGATTGTTGTGGATACTTCGATCTTGGTTGCTGTGGTTGTGGATGAAGCCACGAAGCCGGCCCTGATTGCGGCCACCCGCGGAGCCGAGCTGTTGGCGCCGGCGTCCGTACACTGGGAAATGGGGAATGCATTCTCGGCGATGCTGAAGCGGAACCGCGTAACCGTGGTTCAGGCGGAGGATGCACTCGCCGCCTACCAAGCGATCCCGGTCCGGTTTTTGGATGTGGATCTCGTCGAAGCCATCCGAATTGCCAGTGTGGCTCAGATTTATGCCTACGATGCCTACGTTCTCGCGTGTGCGAGAGCAACGGGTTATCCGGTGATGTCACTCGACCGAGGGCTACTCGCCGCAGCGGAAATGTTGGCCCTCGATACCGTGGAGGTCTCCTAATGAAGGTCTATACGTATTCCGAGGCGCGTCAGCAGCTCGCAACGTTGCTTGACGAAGCGAAGCGGACGGGCTCGGTATTGATTCGGCGTAAGGACGGACAGGTCTTCATACTGCGCCCGGAACCGCCATCGCGATCGCCACTCGATGTCCCCGGGGTACCGCTTGGGCTTGGTCGTGAAGAGATCGTGAATTTTATTCATGAAGGGCGCCGGGATCTCGGGGAAACTGCCTAACGATTGAGCTAACCCGACCCGAGCGAGCGCACGCGAGTGAGGGTCGGGTTGAGCGCCTTGATACTGATTTGAGGCCTCCTCCTCCGCGTGTCGGCGGGCTTGCCGGTACGTTGGAGTGGTCCACACC